>CASFOM010000186.1 GCA_949296295.1 uncultured Alistipes sp.
CGGATGTCATTCCGATTTTTTTTCCAATTAGTCCTGACATTTTGTTAATAAATGGTTAATAAACTTTTTACACGCTTATTTTCAAGCACTTACGCACTTTTACCCAATAAACGTGACTACAAAGATATGGCATTTCCTTTGAATATCAAATTTTTTCGCTTCTTTTTTCATCTTTTTTCCTTCTTTTACAAGCAGATAGCATTATTCTTCTCTTTTTTGATTAAAATTTGATTTTAGGAATGATTCGAATGCAATTTTTAGAACCTTTTCCATAAACAGGGAGTATCCCATTAACCTCATCCCCAAGAAAAGTAAACTCGCAAGTCGTACAATTCAATACAATAATCCCCTTGTTTATCCTAATAAATCTAAGAACGAAACAAGGGGAATTTAATAAATGAGGGTAATCAATAATTCACCCGACTATAAAAATATCCTTTTATATATCAGTATAATAGGTTACCAATTATTTATTTAAAAGTTGTACTTCCTTTAACATCCACCTCCATAATACTAACACTTTGTTCGAAAGTTGGATCCCAAATTTCCGTAGCCATCAATTTGATATGCCGATAAGCCGGGTTATCAGCAGGCAAAGCGAAACACTCTCCTTTTGAAATATACGCGATATCTTCCTCTGTACATCCTTCTTCCAAACCGGATGGTTTCACAGAGTTCAATTCACCAATCAATTCCCATTCATCCAATGTTTCATCTTGTGGTAAGATCTCTCCCTGATAACCATACAACAAAATCTTTTTAGGATTACAAGCCTTATACAACCAATAAATATCATTAGCAGAACGATGGTGAATCCGAATACTATCCAATTGTACCGGATTTGGGAAACTAATCGTTACACGGGCAGGGAGAGAATTTCCCCACCATCCTGTACCTAAATCACCATCTACCAAATTTTCCTGTTTCCACCCATATGAATATTCCGAATCCCCAGCCGCTTGAGAAGCCGTCATCGTTCCTTTAGGTAACCATCCATGTTCCAATGTCCCTGTAAAGCGAAATCCATATCCGGATTGTTGCGGAGTAAAATTACCTTCATATAAAGCAAAATTTTTATAGTAATCAGCCGAAACATCAATAATTCCTTCAAATCGATTATTTTCCAAATTCAGAAATTTCCATGTTCGTTCTCCTAATGCAGCAAAAGGGATATCCCCCGTTAAATTATTTCCATATAGACTTAATGTATGAAGTTTCGGTAAAGATAAGACAGATTGCGGGAAAGCTCCAGACATTTTACAATTTATCAAAGTCAAACTTTCCAGCTCTGGTAACTGATCAAATTCATCCAACACTGATTCTAAACTTATCGTTAATAGCAAATTCTTCAAATGAGTTAAAGAAAAAATTGCATGAGGAAAAGGTTGAGCAGGAATAGAAACATCAGTAGTCCCTACTCTTAATTCCTCCAGATTCTCGAGTTGAGATATCTGTTCGGGAATTATATTATCTTCACTAATTACATCCAAATAAGTTAATTTTGTTAATCCACATATTTTTTGAAATAACTCTGCATTCAAAACAATCTGTTGCCCTCTTGTAATATTTGTTATATGATTTCCATCCGAGGAAATTTCTATACCATTCCATTGGAAAACAGATTCACTATCCCAATTAAAAAATATATTCGGATTTTTTTCTCTTATCTCATCTAAAATTTCTAATAAAATTCCTTTTTCGGCCTCTAAACCTTCCGGCAAATCAAGTCCATAACCATCTTGTTGAATATAATTATTTTTTGTCCATGCCGACATAGCCAACACTTCATCCGGGACAGTACCAGACAAACAATTTCCGCCTATTTCCAAAACCTCTAACTGCTTCAATGAAGCTAACTCTACGGGGACAGAACCCGTTAACTCATTTCCCCTTAAATCCAAATATTTTAAATTAGGAAGCTTTGTCCAATCCGTAGGGAAAAGGCCACAGAGACCTGTATTATAATATATGGCTAAATATTCCAATTCTGTTAACTGAAAAATTTCTTTTGGGAACTCGCATTGAAATGGCTCAAGAAGATACGTTATTTGTAGTTGTTTTAATTGAGACAACTCTCCTATCTCCGGAAAAATTCCACTACCCCAGTCTCCCATACACAAGTTTAAAGAAACCAGATAAGGAAATTTTTTCAATAAACCGCCAAAGGACTCTATTCGAGTTGAAGTTCGTTCTATGATAATTTCCACAACTCTACCTCGTTCATCGGTTGTTATACCGGTCCACTCTCCTACAGGGGCATCTGTCAACCAATTTTCCAAATGAGACATCTGTTCTCCACCTATTACATTATACAACCTAACCAACGCATCTCGCTCCTGTTTTAAAATTACTGAATCAGGAATTTCCGATTCGGTCAATGTCGCCCGAGTATCCAATACCCGCATTTGAAAATTACATCCGGTACTATCCTCTTGCTCTTGAAGGTTCAAATGGACAATACTGGCACTCACTCCATTAGAAGCAGGAGATGAATTTGAAATACCCAGATCATCTTCTCCCGTTTGAGCCACATTATCTTCTCTTAATTGATAATAAAACTCATTATAACGCCCCTTAAGCAAGGAAGAATCACTTAACAATCCATTATTTTTCAAAATCTGTTCCACTAAAGAATCCTGATCTATTGTCTCCAAAGATATTTTAGCCTGTATATTTGAAGTCGTTTGATGTTTCCAGATCGAAAATCCCTTTTCTATTAATTGCTCCCCATAACTCTGTACTTTTTCCATTGATACATCTTTATATGCAACAATAGCTAATCCTTTATCTGCATCATATTCACATGATTCCGCTGAAGCATCAAAAGCAGGCAATTCCGACAAAATAGGAGCTTCTTGAACAATATCCTCCCATCCATTATTTTCTACAGGATTTTCTACATCTCCTCCTCCTGAAGGATCAGTATCCGGCTTTTCAGGATCTTTATCACATCCTATTAATAAAAACAAGGTAATTAACCCAACGAACAAACCATTTACTTTCATTGTATCATCATTTAAAAATTAAAATAAGTACAAAGTTATCCTCATTTGCCTCTTAGCCCTTAAAATCAATACAATAATCCACTTTTAATGTTAAAAAAAATATATATACGATTTATTTTTTCAATAGGGAATTCAATAAAA
>CASFOM010000187.1 GCA_949296295.1 uncultured Alistipes sp.
ACTTGATTAAAGAATCATATTCCGTTCTCCTACACAATCACCGTTTCCCCATATATCTAAAAGATGAATCGGGAACTGATTTCTTCATAGTTATATACCCGTCCGATTACATCAGAGAAAATATCCGCCACGCTCAATACGGTAAATTTAGAAGTATCTTTATCGGGTTTCAAAGGAATCGTATCGGTAACCATCACTTCACATAACGCACAAGCATTAATACGTTCATAAGCAGGACCGGATAGAATAGGATGAGTTACTGCTGCCCGAACACTTTTTGCGCCCTGTTCCATCATCAAATCAGCTGCTTTTGTGATGGTTCCTGCAGTGTCAATCATATCATCCAGAATAATGATGTTTTTATCCTTCACGTCACCAATCAAAGTCATGCTTCCCACTACATTGGCTTTTTCACGTTGTTTGTGACATACCACCATAGGGGCATTCAGATAAGTACTGTACGCATTGGCCCGTTTAGCACCTCCCATATCCGGAGCGGCAATGGCCAGATTTTCTATTCGATGACTTTTGATATAGGGAACAAAGATACCGCTGGCATATAAATGATCAACGGGAATATCAAAGAATCCCTGTATTTGATCCGCATGCAAATCCATTGTCATTACCCGATCCACCCCGGCAGCTTTCAACAGATTGGCCACCATCTTGGCACCAATAGATACACGTGGACGATCTTTACGATCTTGTCTCGCCCATCCGAAATAGGGGATTACGGCGATTACGCGATGAGCAGAAGCTCGTTTTGCCGCATCAATCATGAGCAACAGCTCAAAAAGGTTATCGACAGGCGGGAAAGTAGATTGAATAATAAAGACAGTACATCCCCGGATACTTTCATCGTAAGCGGGTTGGAACTCTCCGTCGCTGAATTCAAGCACATTGGAGTTTCCCAATTCTACGCCGTACGCTTTCGCGATTTTTTCGGCCAGATAGCGAGAACCGCGACCTGTGAAGAATTTAATCTTATGCATTTTATTTTAATAAGTAGTTAAAAACATATAGCCTCAACAATAGAGTAAGGCCGGAAATCGATTTGTACCACAAGGCTTCTTTAGCCCGAATTCTTCTCTAACAAAACTTATTTTCGGAGGCAAAGGTAAGGGATTCCTTTTAATTTCAACGATTTTTTTCGTTTTTTTCCATCTGATTTTTTGAAAGAGAGGAACGAGGTCTATTGAATTGTATTTTCAATAAAATCCAAAATATCCTCACGCCCCATTTTTTTCTCGGAAGAAGTGATGAATATAGGTGGTAACTCTTCCCATTCTTCCAACAATTTTTTCTTGTACGCTTCTATATTTTCATTCAGTTTTGTTGCAGAAAGTTTATCTGCTTTTGTAAATACGATTCCAAAAGGGATTTCTTCGGTTCCCAACATTCGGATAAAATCAATATCTATCTGCTGAGGTTCCAAACGAACATCAATAAGGACAAAAAGGCAATACATCATTTCTCTTTGCCGAATATAGTCTCCAATAATTTTGGAGAACTCCTGTCGTTTGTTTTTTGATACCCGGGCATACCCGTATCCTGGTAAATCGACAAGATACCAAGCGTCATTAATCAGGAAATGGTTAATCTGTCGTGTTTTTCCAGGCGCAGAAGATACTTTGGCCAATCCCTTGATGTTACACAACATATTAATCAAAGACGATTTCCCTACATTGGAACGACCGATAAAAGCGAATTCCGGCTTATCGGTTTTCGGGCATTGTCCTATTTTCTCGCTACTACATTGGAAAAGTGCGGTTTTAATAATCATAAAATTCAAGATTTTAAAGAACAAAGGTAATCATATTCAATAAAAAATCCTTTTAAAGCCTCTTGAGAATTTTCTGTAATTTTTCATTTCAAAGTTACGGAAGAGCCAGCTCGTTTGCAGAAGAAAGAAACTGTTTATAAATTTGCGAAACATCAATTCATACAAAAATGGCAACATTAGAAACCGTGTACACCGGCAACCTACGGACCGAAATTACACACGTACAATCAGGGAACAAAGTTATTACGGATGCCCCATTGGACAACAATGGCAAAGGAGAATACATTTCTCCTACGGACATGTTGGCAGGGGCGTTGGGCAGTTGTATGCTGACCATCATGGGCATTTCAGCACGCAATCAAGGTTTTTCAATTGACGGCACCCGATTGGAAATTACCAAAGTGATGGGTACCGACCCTCGTCGAATTACAGAGATAAAAATCAATGTTATTCTTCCGGAAGGGTCCTCCTATACCGAATCACAGAAGCGGGTATTAATGGCAGCTGCCAAATCCTGTCCGGTAGAACACAGTTTACATCCCGATATCAAAAGAGAAATCAACTATTTCTGGTAGCAGAGTTGAGAATAGAAAAAGATTCTCTACTATAAAAACTCAACTCAATATTTTGATTGATTCACACAGGAGAGGCCGACCCCAAAGAGATTTTTGCGGTCGGCCTCTTTTATTAGGAATAAAAGGCCACATGCCCTTGACGATAAAAGCGACAGAAGTTGATTATCTCAACCCGAGGCTATGCAATACAGCTGCCATTCGGATATCCAACATCATTGGTATCAAATAGATTTTCTTTCAGAGGACCGCCGAGTCGGAGCATTATTTTTTCCGAATATGCAGCATAGCACATCCCCGAGACATCGGAATTTCTATTTCCGGAACCTCTCCGGTCCTATTCTGAATATCGGACAGTTTTTCCGGAATTTCATTTCCAGGATACCAGGCTTCCACCGACCATGTCCCTCCCTGTTTCAAAATTCCCAAGGCAATATGGGCCGTACTGTTTTGTGCAAAGACAATCGGCACAACATATCCTTCCGGTGTCTGAAATACATTGGCCTTTGCATCGGCAGAAGTTACACGGACAGGATTTTTTTCCAATATCCACTGCCGCCCTTGAAGCAGCCTCATCAATGGACCGTAATCCAAATATTGTTGGTCTCCCCACTCATCAGGGCGAATGGAATGGTCATTCCCAGGGAAAGGACACATGGGGAAGGCTCCCATGTAAAGATATTTTTGAAAAAAGTTA
The DNA here is from genome assembly GCA_949296295.1 of uncultured Alistipes sp. Taxonomy (GTDB): domain Bacteria; phylum Bacteroidota; class Bacteroidia; order Bacteroidales; family Rikenellaceae; genus CASDZK01. Next base: position 3,053 of record CASFOM010000187.1, read on the forward strand.
TCCGGACCATCGCTTCTAAGGTCTCCTACGGAAGGAGTCCAACCGAGGAACGGTTTTTTTAGAGTCAGGAAAGAGGTGGTATTCAAAGGACTTTCATAATTGGTAAATTCATCGAAGATACCGTCTGCATGACGGAGCAAATCCACCCGTTTGGTATGATTGTTTACAAATATCACTTTCTTGGCCTGATGAGCTTTTTCTGCAAAACGTTCCATAAACTCATTCCAGGAAAGAATCATTGAGCTTACCGGTTGATTGTTAAACCAGCTTCGTCCATCGTCCCGATTCAAATTAAACATCCGCAGCCAATCCATACGATCTATACAAAATCCCACTGCCTCAGGGACTGCATCTATATGCCGTCGCATCTGTTCCATCAAAAAATCGGCATAAACAGGAACTCCGCAATCCATCACCACACCTTCTTCCCAGGTAAAGAACATTCCTCCGTTTCGGGTTTTCGGATAAATACATCCCTGCAAATTCATTGAATCGGGGACTCTTAATATGGCCTCTTTCAAAACCCCATACAAATAATCATTACAATTCTTCCATTCCTCTCCTGGAGGAGTAGAGCGAGGAGGTTCCTGAGGATTCACATAAGCGCCAAATTCGGTAACATTAAAATAGTTCAGCACAAAAAATCCCATTTCCTTCATCTTAGCGGCATACTCGGCCATTTTATTCCGAGAGGTTTTATCTCCTCCAAAACGAGTCCACTCTTCCCGTTCTCCAACAGGAGGCAAAAACATTCCCATATAAGGGAAGTCAAAACTTGCTCGCCAATTCACCCGAAAAGCCATCCGTTTCATTTTCTCGATATCAAAATCGACATCGTGATTCGTATAGGCTCCTGTTCCCCCCATACTCATCACCGAAGGATTTTCAGGTTCAAAATATTCCGGATAACGATTACATATCCAAGACAAAGATTCTCTCCAATCGTCGGAATGACCGACAATATCACAAGAGAAGCGAATCGGATTGGAATCTACCAATCGGTGATGGAATCGAGAAAATACGATACGACCTTCTTCAGAAGTTTTCAAAGACAAATCCTGAATATAGTCATCCAAAGCCAAAACAAAGGAAATGCCATTTCCCTTCCGACGGTCCACAGCGACAGCCACAGGAACCGATATCACATCGCCATATATGGGACAATAAGCAATCCTGGGATTCTCATTGGTAACGGCAGGAGCACCATAGTGATATTCCGCCTCGGTAAAAGGGATAGGAATTAAAGGATTCAACCAATTATTGGAGGTCAGATTCATCAACTTCAACTCGTTTCGGAAGGACCCATCAGGCACTTCATCCAAATTAATTCCGGGACGTCCCCAAGTAGTCCAAAACCATACGGAATCAGCCGCAGGCACCGTCATCTCCATCCGAATCGGGATACTGCAAGGTTTTTTATCTCCGATAACTTCACAGGCCCAACGTACAGAGGTCTCTGTCGGGAAAAAACGTTCCACAATTTTAGCCGTACGTCCGCTAGAATCCGTCAACTGTTTTGAGACACAAACCGTATCTTTCTCCTTTGTTACCTGTATTTCAGACACTTCATACCCATCCAAGGCAATCTTTCCCGATACATTTTGGAAAAGAGTTCCCTGATAGGCAATAGAGGTTATTTCTCCGGAAGGGGCAAAAACAACAGCAACATCCCCGTTGTCAATCACAGCATTACAAGCGCTCAAAGACAACACTCCTGCCCATAGGAGTATTGTGTTTATCCACGGTTTCATCATTGGTTAGTAGTTTTAAAATGATAACCTTTGCAAGGTACAGAAAATAAATTGAAAATCAAATTCCAATTAAAACTGAATTTTCTCTTCAAAGAAACGACGAATAAAAAACAATTCATAAATTTTAAAAAAAATTTTATAAGTTTGTAAAAAATTGAATTTATCATGAAAATATTTCCAAGAGATACCACGATTTGTTTTTTATCCTTTTTTCTATTGTCCTTTTTTTATTCTTTTGAAGGGTTTGGCCAATCGCCATTAAAGAGCCGTCCTCCCCGATATGGAGCTTTATCGGTCACCGATGGACAACTCACTGATTCGCGGGGAAAACCGGTTGCCTTACATGGGGTCAGTTTGGGATGGCACAATTGGTGGCCCCGTTTCTACAATACGGATGCCTTGAAACATTTGCACAAATCCTGGAAATGCCATGTAATACGGGCAGCCATCGGGATAGAACCCCAGGGGGCGTTGCTAACCCATCGGGCAAAAGCGGACAGTTGTCTGAATACGGTCATTGCAAGCGCCATTCAAAACGGATATTATGTCATAGTGGATTGGCACAGTCATCAACGACATTTGGAAGAAGCGCGGGAATTTTTTTCCGAAATATCCCGTCAATATGGGCATTATCCCCATATTATTTACGAAATATTTAATGAACCGACAGATGATTCATGGTCAGAAGTCAAGTCTTATGCAGAAGAAATCATCCGAACCATTCGGACTCATGATCCGGACAACCTTATTTTAGTTGGGTCCCCTCACTGGGACCAGGATATTCATTTGGTGGCAGATGATCCGATAACAGGTCCTGAGGCAGAGAATATTCTTTATACCGTACATTTTTACGCAGCCACCCATGGAGAATTTTTACGGGAACGGGTACGGTACGCCTTAGGGAAATCACTGCCTCTTTTCGTTTCAGAGTGTGCAGGAATGGAAGCATCGGGAGATGGTCCCATCAATTATGAAGAATGGAATGCATGGGAACAATTTATGTACGATCATCAGTTAAGCTGGGTGGTCTGGAGCATTGCGGACAAAGATGAAACCTGTTCCATGCTCACTCCTTCAGCCTCTTCAGAAGGCCCTTGGGATGAGTCGGTATTGAAACCGTGGGGCAAATTTGTAAAGACTCGTTTACAACAGGGGGGCAAACCGGTTCTCCGATCAAAAGAGGGCAGATAACTGGACAAATCCGTTGATACCGGGTGTCAAGGCAGCATTAAAACTAACTACTTTGGGGCGATAATTGAAAAGATTATTCACTCCTGCCGTTAACGTATATCTGTTTTTATAACTACAACGAACGGACAAATTCCAAATCATATAACCGGGTAGTTTTACAGTGTAAACGCCCTGTATAATATCGGGTTTTCCGGCAGGAGAAGGAATGATTAAAGGAATACGGTCTTCATATTCCTTCTTTCCGATATACCGTCCTGCAACAGACACCCCCCAGGCATATCCTTTTTTAAGATCCCTGCTGTAAGAGGTTTGCAGGGTTGCCGTATGGGGAGAAGTGAAGATATAGCTGGTTTTATCTGCCGGAGCCTCTTCCTCCAGTGCGACATAGCTATAATTTCCTTGTAACAGCCACCCTTTCAACAAACGGATGTTCCCTGTCCACTCTATCCCCAACAAACGACTCTTGGCCGTATTATGATAGATCAGACTTTTCTGTTCCTGATATACATCGATTTTATCCCGAAAGAAATTGGCATACAGATTCAACGAAGTATGAAAAGCTCTGTTCGGAGCAGCATATTCTCCTGATAAAGAGACATACTGATTCCTTTCAGGGACCAAATCAGGATTTCCGGTAATAGTCAATCCCATTACGGGCTGATAATACACCATATACTTTTCCTTCAAGGAAGGATTCCTGAATCCCATAGCATAATTCAAACGCCATGTAAACCGATTCTGTCGATAGATAAAAGCCGCTTTAGGAGTAACAGAGAATCCCTCTTTTTTATTCACCTTCTGCTTGGGCTTTCCCACAAAATTACGGTACATCTCTACCAAATTGTCAAAGCCATAATTCTCGATTCTGAAACCGGCATCGATGGAAAATTTCTCCGACACCCGCACTTCATCCTGAGCAAAAACAGATAATGTATTGAATGTATAGGGTACCTCATATCCCGACGAAGTCAAATCATAATTCAACCGTTCACGCACCATCTCGGTTCCTACGGTAATTCTGTTGATTCGATCAGGAGTATTCCTCCATACCACCCGAGGAGCCAGATACTGATGGCGTTGCTTGGGTGTTACGGCATCTCCTTCCTGTTCTCTCCGGAAATAGGTATCGGCAAATAAGGAAAACAGAAAGAAATTTTTATCATTGACAGAATATTTCACTTGGGCATTCAACGTATAACCATAATTATTCTCATAAGCCCAATCTTCCGTTTGGTCCGTATCCTCAGAAGGAGTTATAATCATTCCATCTCCAGCTCCTGCAAAGTCATAACGATTTTTCAAATAAACCCCTCCTTTCACATAAGCCTCCACCTTAGGAGCCAAAGTGAACCAAAATTCTTGCGATACATTTCCTGTCTGAAAACCACTGACATTAATTCCTCCTCCATCTGTTTCTATCACCTCTCCGGCATGAGTTCCGGTCTTATAATAACGTTTTTCCCGTTCCGTACTGAGCATCTGATAGGCATCAACACTCTGATAAACAGCCTGTGTGGCAGAACGAAATTTCTTTCCGGAAAAAGCAGCATATCCACTGGCGGTAAAGTTAGGCAGATCCATTTTTCGCTCATATTCTCCCAAGCGTTCTCCCGGTTTAAAATTTCGTTCATAATATCCCCCATAACGTATTTGAGCCGCTACGGTACTCTTTTCCTGAGGTTCCCGGGTGACAATATTCACGACGGCCCCCATCGCATTGGAACCATATAAAACGGAAGAAGCTCCCTTGACTATCTCAATACGTTCTATCTGATGGACAGGAATACGAGAAAAATCAATATTACCATAGGTTTCTCCCGCCATTCGTTCTCCATTAATCAAAAACAAGACATAACGAGCATCCAATCCCTGCAAAGAGACCGTTGTTCCGTAACCTGCCTGATGAAATTCCGCTCCTGCAAATTCCTGCTGTAAAATATCTTCCAACTGAACATTTCCCATCGACTCAATCTGTCGTTTTGTAATCACTCTCGTCAATTCCGGAACCTCTTTCAACCTATTAGGAGTACGGGTAGCCGTAACAACAATACGGTCCAAATTAATTGTATCAGCAGGAGTCTCCTCTGGGACACGCTCCGAATCATCTCTGCGATTTCCTTTATCTGCCAGTACAAACATCGTAAGAGAAAAGAAAATCAAAGTCAGTAAGGTTTTTTTCATTATTTAATTGTAATTTTATGAGCAGTTTCTTCAATTGCAAAGGTATAAGTCAACCCTTACAGAGGGCAAATTTATACTTTTATAGTCAAACAAACCACAAAAAGTATAAAAATAATTATTAAAATGAATAAGAAAACAGATTTTCTGGTCATTGGTTCAGGAGCAGCAGGTTTAAGTTTCGCACTGAAAGTAGCAGATTACGGCAAGGTACTGTTGGTGACGAAAAGCGACATATCGAAGACCAATACGGAAAAAGCCCAGGGAGGTATTGCATCGGTGACCTACGAACCGGATACCTTTGAGAAACATATCCGCGATACCATTATTTGCGGGTCTCAGGAATGTGATGAAGCGGCAGTACGTCAGGTAGTCTATGGAGCACCGGCACAGATTAAAGAGTTAATTCACTGGGGAGTTCAATTTGACAAATCGGGAGGGCGCTATGATTTAGCCCGGGAAGGAGGACATAGCGAACACCGTATTTTACACTACAAGGATTGTACAGGGAGTGAAATAGAACGGGCTTTGGTAGAAAAAGTAAAGCAGCATCCCAACATAGAGATTCTGGAGCATCACTTTGCCGTAGATATTCTCACTCAACATCACAAAGGGGAATTGATTAAGAAAAGTTCTTCACATATTGAATGTTACGGAGCTTATATCCTGAATCTAAAAACACAGCAAGTATTTACCGCCTTAGCCAAGATTACGGTTTTGGCAACGGGAGGCGTAGGGAACGTTTACCACACGACCACCAATCCTTCCGTTGCTACGGGAGACGGTATTGCCATGGTTCACCGGGCAAAGGGAGTTGTAGAAAACATGGAGTTTATACAGTTCCATCCGACCTCTCTCTATAATCCGGGCGAACGTCCTTCGTTTCTGATTACGGAAGCTATGCGGGGCTTCGGGGCAGTATTACGTACCCAGGACCGGAAAGAGTTTATGCATAAATATCATCCGATGGGCTCTTTGGCTCCCCGGGATGTAGTAGCTCGTTCCATCGACTATGAATTGAAAACGCGAGGAGAAGATTTCGTCTATCTGGATGTTACTCATAAAGATCCGAAAGAAATTATCAGCCATTTCCCGAACATCTATGAAAAATGTCTTTCCATAGGCATAGATATTACAAAGGATATGATTCCAGTGGTTCCTGCAGCCCATTACTGTTGCGGAGGAGTAAAGGTTGACTTGAACAGTCAGACCTCCATAGACCGTTTGTATGCTATTGGCGAGACTTCCTCTACGGGACTTCACGGTGCCAACCGATTGGCCTCTAACTCGCTTATTGAAGCGGTAGTCTATGCGGACCATGCAGCCAAACATGCCTGCAGCCGATTGGATTCACTCACTTATGAAGAGGGGATTCCGGAATGGGACATCAAAGGGACCTCACATCCGGAAGAGTTGGTACTTATCACTCAAAGTTATCGTGAGATGCAGCAAATCATGAGTAATTATGTGGGAATCGTTCGCTCCAATCTTCGTTTGGAACGGGCGTTCCGTCGATTGGAAATCATTTACCAGGAAACGGAAGAACTTTATAAAAGTTCGACCTTGTCTCAAGATTTATGTGAGCTTCGCAACATGATTGCAGTAGGTTATCTGATTATCAAACAGGCCAAGGAATTGAAGCAGAGTATCGGGTTACATTACACACTCGATTACCCTTCCCATCCGAAGGCTCCGTTGTCTAAAGAATTTTAACCCTTATGTTGCCCGAAGAACAAAACAAATATCATTTTATTTTGGCTTCACACTCCCCGCGCCGACAACAACTGCTGCAAGACGCGGGGATTGTCTTTGAGCTTGCCTCCGGTTATGAAGTAGCCGAAGAGTACCCGTCCACCTTACCGGCTCAGGAAGTAGCCCGTTATCTCTCAGCACTAAAAGCGAGAGCTTATCCTTTTTTGCTTCATCCCCGCGATATCCTGATTACAGCGGATACGACAGTGGTTTTGGACAACAAGGTATTGGGGAAACCTTCCGATGCCTCGGAAGCACGAGAAATGCTTAGCCAACTCTCCGGACGGAGCCATCAGGTCATTACAGGGGTTACATTACGTTCCTGCAACCATACTTTAACCTTTGACGCCGTTTCCTCCGTCCATTTCCGTCCTCTCCTTTCTGAAGAAATTGATTATTACATTTCTGTTTACCGGCCTTTTGACAAAGCGGGAGCTTACGGCATACAGGAATGGATTGGATACATTGGCGTAGAACGTATAGAAGGATGTTATTACAATATTATGGGGCTTCCTCTTTTCCAGCTTTTTCAACAACTCAATCAATTCATTGCCGACCAATCGGAATAACAGGATAAGATTCAAATTCAAGATTGAATATATCTTTTTCCCTGTTTAAAGAACAGGGGAAAAGATAATTTGATGTTCCATATGCGTCATCATTATACCCATTGCTGGATTATTTTCAAAGGTCAGG
>CASFOM010000188.1 GCA_949296295.1 uncultured Alistipes sp.
TATTGTGGTGTCGAAGTTGAACGAGGAGATGTTAAAGCAGATAGCTGTTTCTACGGGCGGTTCCTATGTACGAGCGACGAATCAGACTTTGGGTTTGGAACAAATCATCAAACAAATCCGGGGGATGGAAGAAAAGGAGTTCAGTTCTATGGTCTTTGAGGAGTATGATGAGCAGTATCAATATGTGTTGGCATTAGGTCTGTTTTTGTTGCTTATCGAGTTTCTGATGTTGGAACGAAAGAATCGTTGGATAGCGCGAATGACGTTGTTCCATCGGGAACAAAGCAATAAATAGATTGCGTCATGATGTTGAAATTTAGTATCTTTGCTTCGGAAAATCGAGCATGGTTTCCCAATAAATTGTTAATAAATTTATGAATACCAGAATAATTACATTACTTGTTGTTTTTCTTACGTGGACGGGATCTGTTTTCGGGGAGGACGTTTCATTTACGGCGGATGTTCCTCGTGTGGTTGTAGTAGGCGAGACCTTTCGTGTTGAGTTTACGTTGAATCAGCAGCCGTCGGATTTCAAGGCTCCGGATTTTACGGGTTTTGATGTAGTAGCGGGTCCTACGGTTTCGCAGGGCCAGAACGTTATGATCTCGGGGGGTCGTACGGTCGTTCAGCAATCGTTCAGTTATACGTATGTCTTGCAGGCTGTTACGGAAGGGAATCAGTCGATAGGAGCAGCGAGTGCTACGGTAGGAGGAAAAAATTATATCACCAAGGCAGTCCCCATAGAGGTTGTTCGGGAGCGGACCTCTGGCGGTAACAGCAATCCTCGTCAGGGGAATGATTCGACAGAAGAAAGAGGAGGAGAATCCTTGGCGAAAGATGATATCTTGTTGCGGATGATAGCGAACAAGACCTCCGTATATAAAGGGGAAGCGTTGCTGGTTCAGGTGAAGATGTACACGCGAGCAGGTATTGCCGGAGTAGAGAATGTAAAAGAGCCGGCGTTTAACGGTTTCTGGAAACAGGAGATTCGTTCCGATGCTCCGATATCGTGGGAACGGGAGACCTTTAACGGGAAGGTTTACGAGACGGGGATTATTCGTCAGTTTTTGTTGTTTCCTCAGAAGTCGGGTGTTTTGGAGATAGAGCAGATGGACATGACGGTCATGGCACAGGTACAGGTTCGTCAGTCCTTGACGGGGAATATGTTGTTTGACAATATGTTTGGCGGTCCTCAGGTACGTAATATTCGTCGTAAGTTGCAAACCGTACCGTTGAAGATACAGGTCAAGGAGTTACCATCCGGGGCTCCGTCCTCTTTCCGGGGAGCGGTAGGGGAGTTTGCGTTCAGCGGTTCTTTGCGGGACAGTCAAATCAATGCTAATTCTTCCACATCCTTGACGCTTCAGATTTCAGGACGCGGGAATCTTCCTTTAATAGAGACACCGAATCCGGGGCTTCCAGACAGTTTTGAATTATACACGCCGAAGACCGATGAAAAATATTCTGCCACGTCGGATGGTATGCAGGGATATAAATCTTTTGAGTATCCGTTCATTGCGCGGGCAGAAGGTGTTTATGACATAGCGGGAATACCGTTTACTTATTTTGACCCGAAAGAGGGACAATATAAGACCTTGACGACCGATTCTTTCCGGTTGGAAGTCTTGCGGGATGTGTCAGGTCGTTCTTCCGGATCAGGAACCCCTGTTGTAGCAGGCGTAACGAAGGAAGAGCTGAAGATTCTGAACGACGATATTCGTTTTATCCGGGTAGGAGAACCCCAACTGAAAGTAAGAAATCGGTTCTTTGTTGGCTCATGGGGGTATGTTCTGACGTTGATAGGGTTGTGTGTTCTTTTTGCAGGCCTGTTGTTCTATATGCAAAAACGGATACGGGAATTGCGAGATACGGTAAAACAACGCAATCGTAAGGCGAACAAGAAGGCACGTCAGCGGTTGAAGGAGGCGCATCGTTATATGGTGTCGGCGAAGGAGAGTGCTTTCTACGAAGAGATGTTACGAGCCTTGTTGGGTTATGTAGGTGATAAGTTGAATATTCCGGTCTCGGACTTGTCCAAAGAAAATATACGGGAACAGTTGTTGATGAAGGGTGCGTCAGAAGGGGATGTCAACGAGTTGTTGCAGATTATTTCGGATTGTGAATTTGCACAATATGCACCGGGCAAAGGTGTTCAAATGAATAATGTTTATCAGTCTTCCTTGGATTTGATAGGCCGGTTTGAAACAAAATTATAAAAGAGGATCAGATACATGAGACAGCTTACATATTTATTGTTTTTTTCCTTGTTCATTGTTTCTTTTCAGACGTATGGTTCGGTGTCTGACACTACATTAATGAATCGATGGAATCAAGCCAATGATTATTATACGGCGGGGGATTATGCCGCAGCCGTAAAAGGTTATCAGGCCTTGGAAAAGGATGGTTATGAAAGTGCGAAGCTTTATTATAATTTGGGTAATGCCTATTATAAGTTGGATTCGTTGGGACGGGCCATATTGAATTACAACAAAGCGTTGAAATTATCCCCGGGAGATGAGGATATTCGTCATAATTTGGAAGTAGCGAATGCACGGACCGTGAATCGTATCAATTCGATACCTGATTTTATATTGGTCCAATGGTTCAAGAATTTCCGACAATTGTTTGATTCGAATAGCTGGGCTGTTTTCAGTTTGATATTTTTCGGATTATCGTTGGGGATGACGGTTCTTTATCTGTTGTCTGCTTCTGTTTTACGCCGGAAGATAGGCTTTACGTTGGGAGTTGTCTCAATGGTTCTTTTTGTTTATACATTGACGAACAGTGTCATACAGAAACGCAGCAAGACGGAGTCCGGGGAGGCTATTGTGTTAAGCAGTGCGGCAGCAGTAAAGAGTTCTCCTGATTCAGGAGGGAAGGATGTTTTTATATTGAATGAAGGAGCGAAGGTAGAAGTTTTATCCTCGTTGGGACCGTGGAGTGAAATTGTTATAGCGAGCGGAAATAAAGGATGGATTGAGACGAGTGCCATAGCGAAAATCAGCGAATAACCCATGTCTAAGTTATTGGAACGAGCGGTAGATGAGCTATCCAAGTTACCGGGTATCGGAGATCGGACAGCCCTTCGGTTGGCGTTGCATTTGTTGCGTCAGGATGAGGAACAGGTGAAATCTTTTACTCGGGCGATAGATGAATTTCGTAGCCGTATTCGTCATTGTGAACGATGTAATAATCTTTCCGATGAGCCTGTTTGTCCGATATGTATGGATTCGACACGCGATACTACCGTTATTTGTGTGGTGGAACAGGTAAAGGATGTCTTGTCGATAGAGCATACGGGTCAGTATCGTGGGCTTTATCATGTTTTGGGCGGTATTATTTCCCCGATGCAGGGTATTGCTCCGTCCGATTTGAAAATCGATTTATTGTTGGATCGTGTTTCCCGCGGGGGTGTTCAGGAGGTTATTTTAGCATTGAATACGTCGATAGAGGGAGAGACGACCTCTTATTATATTTCCCGGAAATTGGAGGGTTTCCCGGTCACTATTTCAGCGATAGCGCGAGGGATTGGTTTTGGAGATGAGATAGATTATGCGGATGATATCACGTTGGTCCATGCCCTTCATAACCGGAGAGCCTTGTAAAAGAGAGTGTTATGGAACGAAAACCGGAAGGCTTCAAGAATCAGCGTGCCATCATTTTGCCTCAGGATATTTGTCGTGTGCTGAGCAGTGATTCTTTAACCTCTCCGTTGTATATCACCGATATAGGTTATTATCCGGAAGCGTCCGGCCATTATCGGACACGTCCCCAGGGCGCCTCTCAACATATCCTGATTTATTGTCGTTCCGGAGAAGGGTGGTACTCTCTTGGAGGAGGTCCCCGATGCAAAGTTACGCGTAATCAGTTTTTTGTGATAGAGCGTGGTCAGCCTCATACCTATGCGGCATCGGAACATGCCCCCTGGACCATTTATTGGTTCCATTTTACCGGTCATTCCTCCTGTTTGTTCTCTTCTTTATTTAATGTTACGGGGACGATAGATGAAGCTCCTACCTCACGTCATGAAGCACGTATTCAATTGTTTGAGGAGATTTATCAAAATTTGGAGATGGGTTACAGCATAGAGAATCTTCATTATGCGACCCTTTGTTTGTGGCATTTGTTAGGTTCTTTTCGTTATGTACCTCAGTTTCGGGCGATTAATCAGTCTCGCAGTGAGGATCCGATACAGTCCGCAATCAATTTCATGAAGTCGAATCTTCACCGGAAACTTACGTTGGAAGAGATGGCCGGAGCCGTATCTTATTCCACGTCTCATTTTGGAGTTTTGTTTACGCAGAAGACGAATCTGACCCCCATTGATTATTTCAATCATCTGAAAGTTCAGCGAGCCTGTCA
>CASFOM010000189.1 GCA_949296295.1 uncultured Alistipes sp.
CCTTTTGTGTACGTTTAACGTACTTTGTTTCTGTCTTTTCCATATTGTTACTTCTTTTTGTTGTAACGCTATTTCAGGACTAGACAATATCCCAAAATAAACGGGCCCAAGCCGTACATACAGGTGTTCTTTCTTTATAAAAATTCAAAGCGACCTGTAACAAATCATCATCTCCAGAACGAAGCATCGGCCAATATACAAGCCGTTGATTCTGTCCCATATACTCAGACCAATCCCAGTTTCTTCTTTCAGGATCTTCCGAACAAGTAAACAAACCTCCATTAAACAATGTTGGGAACTTACCCATATTATTAGTTGCCAACATAGCTCTAAACAATTGGTAATTACGTCCTACCTGCCATCCTATATCATCTTCTCCTTTAGAGGTATTTATCCGAATATAGCTTCTTTCCCAACGCGATTTCCAAGCTTCTAATGTCTTTTCCCAATCCGTTGCATAGGTATTTTTCTTTTCTTGTTCCAACTTTCTTACCGATTCGAAAAATTGTTCCAAAGAAGACGATTTCGTTATCTGAAGAGTTGTTTGTAAATGAAAATAAGTGGCTGGTGTTTGGGCTTTTAAAGACAATGCTTCTGCAGCAATACCTGCATAATCACATTTCGATTCTTCTCCTTTGATAAAATTATCCCCTTGTATTCTCCCTCCAAAAGTCAATCCTGTAAATAAATCAGGAACAACATCTGCCAGAGGTTGTATATTTCTGCTGGCAATGTAATATGCTCTGGAATCAGTAGCTGTATTCTCGTTTCTATAGCCCCACTCTATTGTATTATCATCAAATTTTCCTACTCCCCGCCAATATTCCAATTGGACTTTTATATCTTTGGTAGGGAAATTACTGTTTCCTTCAATATGGATTACAGGAGAATAATAATCTACCCAAATTCGCAAAGAAATCGTATGACCACTCTCCCCTTGACAATCAATAAGAATGCTGTTTGACAATAAATCAGTATGCTGTGAAAATGTTTTGGAAAAAACTTCTTGTGGAAGATTAATTCGTAAACGACCTAGTTTTGCTAATTTACGCATCACATATTCAAAAGGAGCCTGTCGTGGGGGTGTTTCCACCCAACTGTCTGAAGAACCTATCAAAACATATATGTTTTCCTGTTCTGTCCAAACATTCAAACCTATTCCGGCCCCACCACAAGGCATCGACTGCATGGAATTTTCACTTTGATTGTTCCAAACAACATCATAATCTTTAATCCAATGCTCTTTAGCAACCAATGTACTTGTTGTTAAAAAGAAACCTATAATAAGATAATACCACCTCATTTCTACTGGCTTTAGCATCAAAATCAAGTTTTTTCTTTAATCTTTTACCTTTTTATGACTTAGATTATAAAATACTCAAACTTCGGGATTGTACCGATAACTGAAAGCGGTTTAAATGTCTTGAATAAAAAATTCGATCCGACACTTTATGTTTCTTGGAACTGTTTTTTGTTTCTCTCTTCAAATAGCCTGCAATCTCCTTCGTCAAACAAGCTAAACAGCGTAAAGAAACCTCCTTATCATTCAAAATAAATCCAAACAACTCCTAAATAAATATATTTTATTTCCACGTCCACTCATCACGCCAAGGGATAATAAAACGTTCGCCTTCAAATTCGATGGGAAGCCATATATAACGTCCATCAATGGCATTTTCAGGCTGCCAGCGATCTCCCATATAAATAAATTTTCCTGGTTTCCCCTGTACAGGCAGAATAAAAGTACTCTGAGAGTGATAAGTCAATGCAGAATCTGCATCAATACAAGGATTTCCTAATTCTTTCCATTCTCCCATAATAGATTCCGCAACAGCAGAACGAGCAGCATTAGGAGCCCAACCGGTACAGCCGGACATCATCAGATAATACTTCCCTTCATGTTTAAACATAGCAGGAGCTTCCATAAAGCGACCAACAAAACAGCGAACATAATTACCATTATGATCCGTATAATCATCCGTTAATTGAGCAATATGAAGTGTACTGTTTTCTTCTGAAGCATAAATATGATAGGCTTTCCCATCATCATCAACAAACAGATTCATATCTCGGGCCATTTGTCCTCCTTCATAATCTCGTTTGTGAATATTAAGAGAGTCGGGATGCATAGGTAAACTGCTACCAGGATAAGGTCCACTATTTTGTGGCATTTCCATATTTTTCATTTCTTCCGAAGTATTAGATGCCCATTTCCCCGGATTAGGACGCCCTGCTCTGATAAATTTATAAGGACCTGTCACCCGATCACTCACAGCTACTCCACTTTGTGCGGCACTATACCCCATCCCTTTCAATTCCAAATGGAACCACATAACATATTTCCCCGTTTTAGCATTATAGATTACTTTGGGACGTTCCAACACACATCCTTTTTCAATAGGACTTCCAGAACCTTCAGGTTCCACACTCAAAGCAATACCTTCATCTTTCCAGTTATATAAATCTTTCGAAGAATAACAGTGTACTCCAACATTAGCCACATTACCTCCACTACCTTCTGTTTTATGCTCCCCAAACCAATAATAACGTCCATTATCGTATAAAATACCGCCACCGTGAGCGTTTATATGAATATCTTTATCATCAAGCCATAACTCTCCCGGTTTGAAAGAATGATACTTCTTTCCTGTATCACAAGAATATAAGATTAATGCACTTATTAATACTCCCAGAATTTTCCAATTTAAGGAAGAACAAGACAAACAAAACTTCTTCATATAAATTAATTTTATCAGTTAATACTACAGTTACATTTAAAAAAACAGGAAATAATGGAAGTCCTTATTAAATAGAGAGCCATTACTCCTGTTTTCAACAAACCTAAATCACTTAATGTAGAAAGAATGTATTTAAAGAACTTTACAGATGCAAATATAAAGCAGTGTAAAATATATAAAATAAAAAAAATGACATATAAAGTTTCAATTTTGACAAACCTTATAAAAGGCCATTCCAATAAAATATATTTTATATCATTTTTTTCTAATTACTCTTTTCATTCTGTTTAACATAAACGTAATAAAATTTTCTCCATTAAAATTGGACAGTCTGTTCTATCAATTTTACAGGGCCACACAAACCGGCAGGTTGTAAAGGAGAATCTTTCTTATGATAAGACCATATCACAAAACCCACCCGTTCTTTAACTGGTCTTGGTTCATTTCGTAAGAACCATTCAGGAAAACCTTTCATGGCCCGGCCATTGTCTCCCCGATCTTCCCCCCATTCAAAATCAGCAGGGTATTGTTCATCTCCAATAAGTCTGTTTGCCCAATTATTTGTTACAGCAATACGTATGTCATTATCCCCCGATTTTAAATATTTTGTAATATCCTTTTGATAAGGAGGATTCCATACAACCCCAACATTTTCTCCATTAACAGATATTTCTGCAATATCATTCATCTCTCCCAAATCAAGAATAATTTTCTTATTTTTATTCAATTGACTCTTCTCAACAGAAATTTCCTTCTCATAAATTGCTGTACCTGAAAAATAACGAATCTTGGGGTCACTACTTTTACTGAAATCAAATAAATTGACATCATCCTGTTCAAAAGACGGTAATAATTTAGGACGAAACTCAATATCCCATGTTCCTGCTATATCAATATCAGACACCTCTGTTACGGTAAAATCTTTATCTTTTTTATACGATGTTTTTTCAGTATTAGGAAAAACAACAAACATCGACTCATGAGGTAATAAAGAAAGAGTTACAAAAACAGAGTCTTGTTCTTCCCTCCATTTTTTTGTTTCTGAAATTGTGCCGTTATAAGCATTCCACAACTCTGGTTTTTTCCCTTTTTGAGCAAACCCATACTCTTGGTTTACTATTGCATTTGAAGGATTGACGATAAAGTAAATTTCTGCTTCCGGAGAACTTCGATGCAATACTTTATGGTTCGTCGATATAAACTTTCCTTGTTGCAACATCATTTGACATCTTGCCAAATAAGTAAAAAATGCCTGAGCCGGTTTTATCCATGTTTGATTCCGGCCAAAATGGGTTCCCCACCAACCCATACCCATTCCGGGTTGATACTTATCATCAAAAGGCTGATGTACCCAGTGATGTAAAAACAATCTGTTCACACCGGAAATAAAAGAACCGTCCGTAGAAGGCTTCAAAAAAGCAGGATCTTCTGTGTATTTACTATTTCCGGGACTACCTGTAAATGCTTCTGCCCCTACTATTTTTTTCCCATATTCTGCAGCAGCTTTTACAATAACATCAGAAATACTTCCATTCGAACCTGTCCAAAATTCTCCCATAGGGAGGTCGGCAATTCCTACCCCTTCATAAGTATCAAAGGGGCCAGAATAAGGTTCCCAATAAAAATCCATTCCTGCTTCATTTATCATCTTTTTAGCCACTTTCCATCCTTTATCTGCAAAAAGACGATGAATCACATTTTGATAATCTTGAGTAAATTGATCCATCCGAGCATCATGATATCCTGAATATTGAAGTGCTAAAAAAGGTATTGGATCGTACCCTTTCAATTCAATAAAATCTTCTTTGAAATTTTTAGTCCAATTTTGTCCTCCCGCTTCATAACTATCAATAAGAACATGATCAAAAGAATCTCCTAAAAACTCTCCAATATGTTCCTTTAAAGGTTCCAAAAATTGTGTCCAATGATAAACAGACTGTTCTTCACTCATTTTATCTGCTTCCAACGCTTTCCCTATCAACTCATCCGGAAGAGGATGTGGATTAGACATCGTAGGTGCGTTTCCCAATCGAATAATAGTCCATTTTCCAGACGGAACGTCCCAGGTTAAAACGCCTTCTTGATTCATAAAAGAAGAAACATCAATCACATCTTTTTCAGTAAGACTATCTTTTTTAGGGATAGCCAAGACAGCAATATCATTATAATAAGTTGCAGGAATCTTGGGAGAACCCCATCCTTCATATATGGGAGGAACCGGTTGTTCTAACCTGACAGTTATTGATTTTCCCCCTTGAACTTCCTGTTTTGTTGAAACCACCATTTGCATTCCCCGCTCTTCCGTTATCCATGGTCCCCCGGTAGTTGAATACCCAGGAGTATTCTGAATTCCTATTTTTAATCCTAATCGTTTAGCCTCAGAAGCTGCATGTCGCATTGACTCCCAATAAGCATCACTTCTGTACGTTTGTTCCGGCCAAGGATTATTATCAATCGGTTTGTGCGATTCCTGAACGGCTGAAGCCAAATTAAAAATGGTGGCTCCCCCTATGCCAGCTTCTTTCATCGCTTCAAGATCTTTGGTTATTCCTTCTTTTGAAAAATTACTTCCCATCCAATGCCACCAAACATATGGGCGATATTTCATGGCCGGTTTTGAAACGAACTGTTTGGCTAACTGGTTTATAGATTCATCAGCTAAAGGGTTCTCCTCTGTTTTATTCTGCTCCGTACAAGCGGTACTACACATAAGAAAACCAAGCAGTATGGGCTTGTAAAACTTCATTTTCATAATTATATTATTTATTGGTTCGTCAGAATAGATTATTTTAACCGTATAAGTTTCTTCTTTTATATTTTTCGAATATTAAAACAGTCTTAGTATTATTCAGGATATACACTAAAATCCGTAACTTTTTCTTTTTCAGGAAGGACCAATCGTACTCCCCGAGTCTTTACGGAGTTGATTTTTTTCCCGCAGATTAAGCCAAAGACAGCTCCTTCATATACTTTCTCCCATTGATTATCTGTAGATAAAATCTCTAAAGAAAAAGGAATTCCCTCTCCTCTGAGATGATCAAAGTTATCTATGAGAAATTCAAATCGTTCAAACTGTACAGGCTCTGCAAATGTTACTTCATACCCTTTTCTTTGATCAGACAAATTTGTCTCTGTCAATTCTTTAAAATCAAACAAAGCTCCTTGATGAATCATATCATCTATTATGGGTTCAATAGTACCGTCAAAAGTCAATTTAAGAATAGTATGGGTTGCATCAGGAACTCCAGACAGTAAAATTCCATCTTTTTGTTGTCTTGCTCCAAATTTTCCTCGAATAGACTCGACAAAAAGCAATTTTCGATTAATAGGAGGCAATTTATATTCAGTTTGTTCTTTATCAAAGATATGAATATAAACCGTATTCTCTTTAAATAATGCATTGGGCCAAGGACCGGCTTTACATCCTTCAATAGTATATCCATATTGCGAAATCCAAGAAGCAGTTACAGGTCCCGGTATGGGTTGAGCGTCAAGCATTGGAGGTAAAAAGTAGAGATAATTGTAATCACTCATAGCCGTTTCAACCATAGTACGAATACGATTTTCGCAGGACGACATATTGACAATATCTTTTTCCCTGCTTTTGGGAGATACCTGTAATTTTTTGATTGTTCCGTCACGATATTCACAAGATACAGTGGTATTATTTGCTGCTTTGAGTTTAAACGAAACATCCCAATCTTCCGGCCATGCGGGCAATAGATAAATTTTATCTCCATCAGACTGTAATAACATACTTTGTAAGGCATTTACAGAATTAGCTCCATGATCATTATCTGGGGTTCCATCCATTTTACATTCCCAGAAAGCCGGGAAACGGGCCCGAGGACGATTAGGATAAGGTGTCCCAATGGGAATATTATCATTCCAATGAACAAATTGATCATTAAAATTAATGCTAACCAAACGGGCTGCTTCACGAGATAATCCCAAATAAGCTGCTTGGACCGGAGAAGACTGCCAACCTCCTGTTTCAACCCCCTGAGAATCATCTGTTCCATCAAGACTGACTGTCTTCACATGAAATGATTGTCTGGCGATGTTCAACCTTTCCGGCTTACCTAACCATACCTGACGAAAAGGATATACGGAATAAAGTTCGGGAGATTCACA
>CASFOM010000190.1 GCA_949296295.1 uncultured Alistipes sp.
CCTTTTGTGTACGTTTAACGTACTTTGTTTCTGTCTTTTCCATATTGTTACTTCTTTTTGTTGTAACGCTATTTCAGGACTAGACAAGATGAAAATTGTTCAAAAGCTCCGACTATATGTTTCACCAAAGAGTGACGAATGATATCCCCTGAATCCATACGAATCACACCAATACCGGATATCGGCTCCAACATATCAATAGTTTTCAATAAACCGGAATCTTCCTTGTGAACCAAGTCTATTTGAGTGGCATCCCCTGTAACAATAAACTTGGCATTGCTCCCCATACGCGTCAAAAACATCTTCATCTGTGATAAGGTAGCATTTTGAGCCTCGTCCAATATAACAAATGCATGGTCCAATGTACGACCTCGCATATAAGCCAACGGAGCTATCTGGATAACTCCAGTATCCATATATTCTTCCAATTTAGCAGGGGCAACCATATCGCGCAAGGCATCATAAAGAGGTTGGAGATAAGGATCTAATTTATCTCGCAAATCACCCGGCAAAAAGCCCAATTTCTCTCCCGCCTCAACGGCCGGACGAGTCAATATAATCTTTTTAACTTCTCGATTTTTCAATGCGCGAACAGCCAAAGCTATTGCGGTATAGGTCTTTCCGCTCCCTGCCGGACCTATCGCAAAAAGTAAATCATTCTCCCGGTAAGAGGCTATCATGGCCCGTTGATTCGAGGTACGGGCTCGAATAACATTTCCTCCATTACCATAAAGAATGATATCTTTATCTGCATGTTCCGACTTGTTCCCGGTATCGGACAAAGCTGACCGGCCAGACGACAACGAATGAGAATCAAACACCTGGTCAATCACTTCCGGAGAAATATGTCCATAACGATCTACATAATCAACCAATTCCCGCAATCGGCCCTCAAAAAGTTCCATTTGAAGAGAATCGCCCGTCAAACGAATAGAATTTCCCCGATTGGTAATCTTCAACAAGGGGAACTTACTCTTTATCCGATTGATGTTTGCATTCCGAATCCCATATAAATCCCGCGGATCAATATCCTCTATCGTTATAATTTTATCCTCTACCAATTCAGCCATTCCGTTATTTGATTTTAAGAACCTGACCTACTCGTAATTTACGTGGATCGGTTATGCCGTTCCGTTGCATCAACTGTTTCACGGTTACCTTATAACGATTGGCTATAGCTCCTAAATTATCTCCACTTTTGACCTTATAAGTAACCGTAGCCGCTCCTCCGGAAGAACTGCTGCTCCCCCCGCTTTGAGATGTAATTTTAGAAGCACTTAACTGATCACTTTGCAATTGCTTCAAATAAATCGTGTCTTTCCCATAAATTTCTTCTTCGTGGTCAATAAAGGCTGCGACATCAGTCATTGGCAACACCAGTGAATAACTCTTTTCCTTTGCTGGAATAATATCCATCTTATATTGTGGATTCAACGCCCGGATAACGTCGGTGGGAATACCTATGGTGGAAGATATCTGATCAAAATGCATCATCTTATTAATCATCAATGTATCCGTAGCCAATGGATGAGGAGGAGTAGCCGGTTCTATTCCATGAGCCTTATGAAAAGTATAAGCATAGGTCATCGCTATAAAAGAAGGGATGTATCCACGTGTCTCACGCGGCAGATACTCATAAATATCCCAATAGGTCTTCGCATTCGGAGCCCGCTTGATTGCCTTCATCACATTGCCCGCTCCGCAATTATAAGCTGCAATGACCAACGTCCAGTCCTGAAAAAGATCATAATAATCCTTCAAAAACTTACATGCCGCCTTCGTCGATTTTATCGGATCAAAACGTTCATCTACAAAACTATTGGTTTCCAATCCATACGCCTTACTCGTCCGCAACATAAACTGCCACAATCCGCCTGCTCCTGCTCGCGACATAATGGTCGGATTCAACGTCGATTCTATAATCGGTAATATCTTCAACTCCAAAGGCAGGCCATTTAAATCCAACTCCTGCTCAAAAATAGGCATATAATACTGAGCTACGCCCAAGATACGATTCATCATCGAACGATATTTTATCGTATAACGAAGGATATACTGTTTCACTACCGGATTATAGGGTAATTGAATCACGGTGGCCAACATATCCAAACGGGCTTTGTAAACAGAATCAGGTAACGCCTCCGCCGGATTATAATCTTCATCCACATCGATATCGATAAAATCGCTCACAAATTTATCGTATGACTCAATCATGTTCTCCTTATACCATACAGCTATCAAACTGTCGTACTTCTCTCCATGATCCAAAATATTCAATGTCCCCTTTTCTTCTTCGTCATAACTGGCGGTTCCTGTAGCCGGTCTTACCAATCCTATTGCAAACAAGGCCGGCACCAAGAAAAATATCAATCGATTTGTTTTCATTCGTTATCTGTCTCTATGCTGTTTTTTTATTATTATGATTAAAAGTTCAATTTCATCGACATGCCCAACATCTGGCCGCCTCCTGAACCCCGGCTCAAAACCGGTGCCTGCTGAACAGTCGGTTCTACTTGCAAGGCCAAATCATCCGATATGTCATATCGCTTTAAATAAGCATCCACATGGGCATCTACTATGTTCAATACATAAATCCCTGCCATAATGATAATACTCAAATCACGATAACGACGGTAAGAATCCCTTGTGTTTTGAAGCACTGATTCCGAATAACGCCCGTTAAACTCATCCACCGTACTGTCATCCCCGTCCGTCATCAAGTCATAAGCCCGTTTAAAACGCTGATATCCCCGGTTATTAAAACTTATCGCATAACCACACGCTGCTATCCCTCCGTAAAGAATGGGCAGTTTCCAATAACTCTTGTTATAAACCTGACCCGCCCCGGGAAAAACCGCAGACAACATCGTGGCTCGCTGGGGAGATTTTACTACGCCTTTATAATTCATTACGGCATCTCCCACAAAATACAGATAAGTAGCTGCCGCTCCCGCTAAATAAACGGTCCGCTGACGTCGATAATTATCCATCTTATGCTGCATGGAAAGAACCTGAGGATCACTCGCATCTCCCCCTGCGGCGGCTAATGCTGCATCATATCGGTTGGAGTAACTCTTATATCGCTTGTTTGCATATACAGTCATCCCCGTAAAAGCACCTACACCCCCGTACAAAACAGGTATTTTCCAATACTGACGGTTGTATAGCTGACCAAAACCAGGAACAAAGAATGAAATAGCCGATAACTTCGAGAACTCCATCGTATCCCGGAACAACGGAGAACGTTGTTGGGCCAACAATGAGTAAGGTCCTATCCCTTTCTCCTTTTTCTTCTTGACAGAAGCA
>CASFOM010000191.1 GCA_949296295.1 uncultured Alistipes sp.
AAATGTTGGATCAACAATCAATTTTTATTAACCAAAAAAACGTAGTAAAGTGGATTCATTAAGTTTCAAGACTATTCATGCGAACGCATCTACCGTTCAGAAAGAATGGGTAATTATCGATGCCAATAACGCAGTGCTTGGTCGCCTTGCTTCTCAGGTTGCTAAAATACTAAGAGGCAAACACAAACCCAGTTTTACTCCTCACGTTGATTGCGGAGATAACGTAATCATAATCAATGCTGACAAAGTAAAACTGACCGGAAAAAAATTAACGGATAAAGTTTACGTGAGACACACAGGTTATCCCGGGGGACAACGATTCGCAACTCCTAAAGAATTCCTGTCCAGAAAACCTGAATTCGTTATTCAAAAGGCTGTAAAAGGCATGTTGCCTAAAAACCGATTAGGTTCAGCTTTATTAAAGAACCTGAAAGTTTACGCTGGAGAAGAACATCCTCACGCAGCTCAGACTCCCAAAGAAATCAAATTAAACGAGATTAAGTAAACATTATGGAAGTAGTAAACACAGTAGGACGTAGAAAAGCAGCCGTAGCACGCGTTTATGTTAAAAGCGGAAGCGGTAACATTACCATCAACAAACGCGACATGCAAGCCTATTTCCCTATGGAAATTTTCCAGTATGTCGTGAAACAACCTTTGTTGGTTACTGAAAATACCGGCAATTTCGATATTACTATCAATATCGAAGGAGGAGGAATCAAAGGACAAGCGGAAGCCGCTCGTTTGGGTATCGCTCGCGCTCTTTGCCAAATCAATCCGGAATGGCGTTCCGTTTTGAAAAAGAACGGATTCCTGACCAGAGATCCTCGTGAAGTAGAACGTAAAAAACCTGGACAACCCGGGGCTCGTGCCAAATTCCAATTCAGTAAACGTTAATTATATTTTTATCTCGTCCTATATTTATGCACAACTTGGGTTGAAAATAGAAAAGATTGCTGCTTGATGCGCGCACTACTTAATCTATTGCCCTGTTGCGAAAAATTACGGGGACTGTAAAAAAATTCACACTACCTCGTAATTGAAGAAGAGTTAAAAAGATTTAAAAAAAATCGAAAAAATGCCAAGAACAGACTTCAATCAATTATTGGAAGCAGGTGTACACTTCGGACACCTCAAAAGAAAATGGAATCCTAAAATGGCTCCATATATATTCATGGAAAAAAACGGGATTCATATCATCGACTTACATAAAACTGCCGTTAAATTAGATGAAGCAGCCGCTGCTCTGAAACAAATCGCTAAATCAGGGCGCAGAATTTTATTCGTGGCTACTAAAAAACAGGCAAAAGACATTGTTAGCGAAAAAGTAAAAAATGTGGGTATGCCTTTCGTTACAGAACGCTGGCCGGGGGGTATGCTAACTAACTTCCCTACTATAAGAAAAGCCATCAAAAAAATGTCTACTATCGACAAAATGACTAACGATGGTACTTTCGACAACTTCTCTAAAAGAGAAAAATTGCAAATCAGCCGCCAACGGGCTAAATTGGAAAAAAACCTCGGCTCTATCGCTGACCTTACCAGATTGCCCGCTGCCCTATTCGTTATCGACGTTCAAAAAGAAGCTAACGCTGTAAAAGAAGCGAAAAGATTGAACATCCCCGTTTTTGCTATGGTTGATACTTGTTGTGATCCAACTTCCATTGACTACGTTATCCCTGCAAACGACGACGCTTCAAAATCTATCGCGCTTATATTGGATGTCGTTACAGCTGCTATCGCTGAAGGATTGACGGAAAGAAAAGCTGAAAAAGAAAAAGAAGGGGAAGCCGCTCCTAAAAAAGCGTCCAGACCCCGCAAAGCTGCTGAAGCCGAAGCTACGGAACAACCTTCCGAAACGCAGGAAACTCCAGCTGAAGAAGCAGCACCTGCCGCTTCTCAAGAATAATAAACCCTTTCGTTTAACCGTATAACTGGAATAATATGGAAATTAAAGCTGCTGACGTAGCAAAATTGCGTAAAATGACCGGAGCGGGAATGATGGACTGCAAAAAAGCTTTGCAAGAAGCTGATGGAGACTTCGAAAGAGCTCAGGAAATTATCCGCGAAAAAGGTAAATTGATTGCCAGCAAACGAGCTGACAGAGACGCTGCTGAAGGCGTAGTCGTAATCAAAAACTTAGGACAAAAAGCATATATGCTCTGTTTGGCTTGCGAAACGGATTTCGTCGCTAAAAACGAATCTTTTATCGCTACCGCTAATGAAATATTAAACACTGCAGTAGCTAATGACGTCGCTGATTTGGACGCGTTGAAAGCTTCAAATATCGGTAACTCTTCCGTCGCTGATTTCGTTACTGAAAAATCAGGACAAACAGGAGAAAAAATCGAAATAGCATATTATGCTAAAGTTGAAGCTCCTTACATCGCTTCTTACGTTCATTTCAACAATAAATTAGGTACTTTAATCGGATTCAACATGGAAGTTGCTGAAACAGTAGGGAAAAATGTAGCTGTTCAAGCTGCAACTATGGCTCCTATCGCTATCAGCAAAGAAGATACCCCGGCTGAAGTAATCGAAAAAGAACGTCAAATCGGACGCGAACAGGCTCGTTTGGATGGAAAACCTGAAGCTATGTTGGACAAAATTGCTGAAGGAAAAGTAAACAAATTCTTGTCAGAAAATACATTGCTTAATCAAGCTTCTATCGATGACAATAAAACAACTGTCGGAAAATACATTCAGGCAAACAATCCGGGTGCTACCGTTATTGCCTACAAACGTTATTCTTTGAATGACTAATTAATCCGAAAGTTATTCTTATAAAGAGGTGTGTCAAATATTGAATTTGGCGCACCTCTTTTGTAATGGATAAAAGCAACGGTGACGAAGGTAACGTTTGTCCATAAATAACAGAATCTGAATTCCCCAAAAATACAACAGTTGGAGATAATGTCTCATGAGAATATCATCCCGTAAAGGAAACTGATTCGTTAGTTCAAGTGTCCACACTGTTTTATACCTAACAACCTTTTGACGGTTTTCCCAAGGTTATTTATTCATACAATCATTGTAAAGGAGATTCCCCAATTTTTCCATTTACACCGCCTCCACAAAAGGGAACTTATTTGATTTTATACCGACAGAAACAGTTTTTTCCTCAAAAAACAATACCTTTACCTGAGAAATAAAAAGTCAATGAAAAACAAAATCAATAAAACAAATGCTGCCCGATTATTGGATCAAGCAAAAATTACATATAACTTAATTCCATACGAGGTAGATGAGAATAATCTTGCAGCTACTCATGTTGCCGAACAATTGGGAGAACCCATCGAGCAAGTTTTCAAAACTTTGGTACTTAGAAGTGACAAAAACGACATTATCGTTTGTGTCATCCCTGGAAATCAGGAAATAAATTTGAAAAAAGCAGCAAAAACAACCGGGAACAAACATGTAGAGATGATACATGTCAAGGAATTACAACAAATTACCGGTTATATACGGGGAGGATGTTCTCCAATAGGAATGAAAAAAAATTTCCCTGTTTTCATTCAGGAAAGTTGCCTGAATTACACCTCCATTTTCATTAGTGCAGGAATAAGAGGAATGCAAATAGAAATAGCTCCCCAAGATTTGATTCGTTTTACTAACGCAACGGTAGCCGACCTGATATGACAAAAACACTCAGTGAAACACTGATTAACTGGTATGAGATACATAAACGGGATCTCCCCTGGAGAGAGACTACGGATCCCTATAAAATATGGATTTCGGAAATCATCTTGCAACAGACAAGAATCATTCAGGGAATGGAATATTATCTCAGATTTATAGAACGATTCCCCGACATAAAGACTCTCTCCAATGCTCGGGAAGAAGAAGTACTGAAATATTGGCAAGGATTAGGATATTATACCCGGGCTCGGAACCTTCATACCGCAGCAAAAAAAATCACGAAACAATATAAAGGGATGTTTCCCCGAACTTACAATGAGGTATTGAATTTGCCCGGTATCGGTCCTTATACTGCCGCTGCAATATGTTCCATTGCTTTCGGACTACCCCATGCTGCCGTAGATGGAAATGTATATCGGGTATTGGCCCGGATATTCGGAATAGAAACCCCTATTGATACCTCATACGGGCAAAAGGAATTTGCCTTGCTTGCTCAATCTTTATTAGATGAACAAAGAGTCGGATTACATAATCAGGCGTTCATGGAGTTTGGAGCGTTACAATGTACTCCTCATGCTCCTGATTGCAACTGTTGCCCTGTAATGGACCGATGCCGCGCAAGACAGGAACATAAAATAGAAACATTGCCGGTCAAAAAAGGGAAAAACAAAGTGATTCCCAGATATTTTCATTATATAGATATTGAATGGCAAGGGAAAAGATTTCTAAAACAAAGAGAGAAAAAAGATATTTGGCAAGGACTTTTTGAATTTCCTCTCATAGAGACAGAACAAGAAATGGAACCTCAGGAATTACTCAAAAGCCCTTTATTGCTTAATTTACTCCCTCCTGAGACAAAACCGTACGTAATCCACATCCGAAAAATGCAGGAACACCGATTATCTCACAGAGTCATACATGCCTGCTTTTATCGAATAAGTATTCAAAAATTATCCGAAACATTAAAAACATATACGGCTGTAACTGAAAATGAATTGGAGAAATTCGCCATATCCAGACTTATGGAACAATATTTAGAAGAAAACAATTCCATAACAAGATTAAACGGATAAACTATTCGGCTTATCCAAAAGAAAAATATAACTTTGCGTCTTATGAAAAAAGTGAATACCGCTTATTTTATTGCTGCTCGTTTAGCCTCAGCCCGGGCTTCCGGCAGAAACAAAGTTATGATACGCATTGCTGTTACAGGTGTTGCTGTCAGCATTGCCGTAATGATTATTGCTCTGGCTGTTATTTTCGGATTCAGAGAACAAATTACCTCAAAAGTTGCTGGCTTTGACGCTGAAATACAAATCGTCAATTTGGATAACAACAACTCTTTTGAAACAGTACCTATCAAAGCAAAACAACCTTTTGAAGAAGAATTAAGCAAAATAAAGGGTATCAAAGGATATTATCGCTATGGACAAAAGGCAGGAGTACTGAGAGGGAAAGAGGCCATACAGGGCATCGTTCTGAAAGGGGTGGATGCTTCTTTTGACTGGAGTTTCTTTCAAGAAAATTTGGTATGCGGGAAAGTGCCGCAAATCAAAGAAACAGAAAAAAGCAAAGAAGTATTGTTATCCGACAGATTAGCCAAAAAAATGCAATTAGATACAGGGGAATTCTTCGAAATCATGTTTATACAGGAAAGAATCCGTCGGGACAGATTCCAGGTATCAGGCATTTACAACACCTCTTTAGCTGAATTCGACGATATTATGGTATTTACTGACCTTAAAAACATTCAGCGGTTAAACCATTGGGGGGATTCCCTGGTAAGTGGATGGGGAATTAACCTGTACGATACCAAACAGTTAAAACAGGTAAAAGATAATGTAGAAGAACTTGTCTTTCAATCGGAAGAGGACCCCGAGGAATCCCCTCTAATGGTAGTAGATATGGAAGAACGAAATGGGGCCATTTTCGATTGGTTAAAACTACAAGACGTCAATATAGCTGTCATTATAACAATCATGTTAATAGTAGCTGCCTTTAATATGATTTGTATCACCCTGATTATTCTATTGGAAAAAAGTTCCTTGATAGGAATATTGAAAACAATGGGAATGCAAAACAAAACACTCCAACAGCTATTTCTATACCGTATATCCTACATCTTAATTCGTGGTTTATTATGGGGGAATATCTGCGGATTAGGAATTATCGCTTTACAACACTATTTCGGAATAGTAAAGTTGTCCGAAGCAGAATATTTGTTATCTCAAGTACCCATATCTCTCCATTGGGAACACCTTGTCCTTCTAAATATCGGAACGTTTGCCACCATTGTCCTTTTACAAATAATTCCCACATTTATCATATCTCGCATCGCTCCTCATACCACCATCAAAGTAAACTAAATTCGTCATGAAAGAACTAAACAAAAACAAGGAAAACATCCGGGATATGTTTGATTCAATCGCCCATAAATACGATTTTTTAAACCATTTCTGTTCGGTCGGAATAGATAGAAGTTGGAGAAAAAAAGTAGTAAAAGAACTTCAAAAATCACAAGTGGAGAACTTATTGGACGTAGCAACCGGAACAGCCGATTTAGCTATTGCTGCTGCTCGAAACTGCCCTGACTTAAAAGTAACCGGCATAGATCTGTCCTCCGAAATGTTAAAAATCGGACAAAGAAAAATCATCGCTGCAGGCATGGAAACCCGGATTAGGTTAGTGCAACAAGACGCTCTAAATATAGATGCTGAAACAGGGCATTTCGACGCTGTTACGGTGGCTTTCGGTGTACGGAATTTTGAAAACCTTTCGGACGGGTTATGTGAAATGAAACGGGTACTAAAAAACGGTGGAAGATTGTATGTCCTGGAATTATCCATCCCTCGAAAACCCTGGTTAGCTGCATTGTATCGATTCTATTTCAAAAAGATATTACCTTTTATTGGAAAAATAACCTCACGAAATAATTTTGCATACAGCTACCTTCCTGAATCGGTACTGCAATTCCCTTCCGGAGAAAATTTCCTCAAAATATTGGAATCAGCAGGTTATAAAAATGTTTCTGAAAAGGTACTGACTGCCGGCATTGCCTCTCTTTATACAGGCGAGAAATAAGCATTTGGTAAGCACTGTAACGACAAAAGAAGTGTTCCATTCTTTATCACCGCCCCCTCCTCCCTTTTATTTATTTTATAATTTACCCTTGCCATACTCCTCCTTATCTTCTAAGAACAGAAGATAAGGAATATTTATATATAAAAGCACAAAACTATTTTCCTTATCAATTTATCAATAGGGATTCCCAATGCTTCAATAACAATATGGAACTTTTTTTATCACACATAAATAATATGGACAAATGATGTGTTTTAAGAAAACTTTTTATTGAAACAGTGATTTATTTTTCATACCTTGTCCTTAGTTATTAAAACCTGGTGATATGAATTATTTAAAATTTCTATTCCTCCTTTTATTACTATATGGGACAAAAGGATATTCTCAAAATAATCCGAAAATAGACTCTTTGATTGTTCACACATTAATTCCTGAGCCTCAAGATATTACTTTATTTCCTGGCATATCCGGTATTTTACCAGAGAAAGTCAAGGGATTCTTTCTTGCAGAAAAGACTGAAATCCCTTTTGGAATAAATTATTTCCCTATAAAAGAGACGAAAGAAGAGATAAACTCCATTAAACTTGAATACTGTAAAAACATAAAAAACGAAGAAGGCTATGAACTGACCGTAAAAAACGGAACAATCTTATTAAAAGCTCAATCTCAAAAAGGAATATTCTACGGAATCATGACCTTAGAGCAGATAGCAAAACATGCTGAAGATTTAAATGCAGAAATACCGGCATTACAGATTAAAGATGCACCCAACAGTGCCTATCGGGCCATACATATCGACCTAAAACACCATATAGACAAAAAAGAATATATGTTCCACATCCTGGATAAAATGGCCTCATATAAACTGAATGCTGCGATTGTCGAGTTCGAAGATAAAATAAAATACGAGAGTTTCCCTGTTATTGCAGCACCCCAGGCATGGAGCATTGACGAATGGAAAAACTGGTGCGAATATGCCCATAAACTCAACATAGAAATCAATCCCCTCATCCAAGGAATTGGACATGCTGACTTCATTTTGAAACATGAAGAAATGAAGTATCTGCGTGAAAATCCCAATTCTGACTGGGTATGTTGCCCTTCAAATGATGAATATTATAAAGTACAATTCGGATTATATGACGATGCTATAAAAGCTACTCCATACGGGAAATATTTACATGTGGGAGGTGATGAAGTAGGTACTTTGGGAATTTGCCCGCTATGTAAAAAGAGGGGATTAAATGCCTTGGAATTACAAATGGAATGGTTAAAACGAGTTAGTGATTATGCTTTAAAACATAATAGAATTCCCATATTTTGGGATGATATGGTATTCAAACAAGTCGGATTATATCCCGTTATTCTCGATCAACTGCCCCCGGAAAAAATAGATTCTGTTTGGAACAAACACCTCCCTGAATTAAACAAACACATCAAGTCTTTCCCGAAAGATGTAATCTATATGCGTTGGCAATATGGTAATGCCAATAAGCCGGGAAACAAAAAAGCTCTTAAATGGTATCAGGATAACCATCTCAAGGCAATGGGGGCTACCGCCGCTCAAACAACTTATGCCATGATGCCTTTAGGTGGATTTGTTGAAAACATCAAAAGTTTTCAGATTGCCAGGAAAGAAATTCCCATCGAGGGAGTACTATGTACTGCTTGGGACGACGCATCCCCTCTATTCGATACTTTTTGGGCAGGATTTATCGCCCATGCCCAATATAGTTGGAACAATCAAAAAGACATGGAGAAGGAGGAATTCTACAAACGCTACCGCATCAATGAATTTGGTTGTGATATTGTAGATATCCCTGATTTCAGACCGATTCTGGAAAGTACATTTCCTCTATGGGAAACCGGTCTGTTGGAAAAAGGTGTCAGACGGGCATTATATCGTACCGGAGGTAAATTTGATTTAATTACACTTCCTTCTGAAACCAAAGGTGAATGGAGCAACAAATATCAAAAAAGAATTCTTGAAGCAAAAAAAGGCATCGAAAAGCACCTCCAAGTAAAAGAAATATTATCCCTTTATCGTCAAAAGGCGAAGAGAAATGACTATTCTCTGCAAGTCTTTGAACAAATTAACGATTTGACCGGATATACGGCTGAATTGTTGGTCGCATTATCTGAATACGATTGCAAAAGAGACTTTGTAACTCTGAACAATTTAAAATTGTGTATTGAAAAATTTGACACAATCCGCGAAAACATGGAATATGTTTACTCCAAAACACGTATTTTAGGACAACCGGAAGGATATATCCTTCCTATGAATCATCATGCCCATTTAGCTATTCAAACAGCCAATGATGACTGGATGTTTTGGTACGAAGTAAATTTCATAAAAGCTTTAAAACAATATTTGGCTCAGTTGATTTAAATGCTCTTTGACAACCATACATCAAAAACAGGAATTCGGGTTGTTTTTTCCTGAATTCATCTACAAGGTCTATCCCATATCGTTTCTATTTTTGTACGTATAAATTGGGATACAAAAATAACATGAAACGATTTTTTCACTTAACAATACTTGTGTGTATCACTCTATTCACAAGTTGTACAGACAAGAAAACAAATCTTATTATGGAACCATTAAAATTAACAACCGAGTGGGATAAAACATTCCCTAAAAGCAACAAAGTAAAACACCATAAGGTAACTTTCA
>CASFOM010000192.1 GCA_949296295.1 uncultured Alistipes sp.
AGCCTCTACCCCTTCTTCTATTTTCGGGAAACTATAATAAACGGATTCTCCTGTAGCCTTTGTAAATACTACGGTAACCACAAAAGGACTGGTTTTAAAATACCCGCTACGAGTTTCTACAGAAGAATAAACCCACGGAGAAGAAGTAAAATCTGTCGTTACCTCTGTTCTATAAGCAACAAATTGCTTAAAAGCCTCTTTAAAACTATCTGTATATACAATAGAAATCTGTACATTGGAAAGTTTACAAACAACATCTACAGGTGTTGTTTGGGTTCGGATAATAGAAAAGTCTGTATTTCCTTCAAAATAGGGGGACCAACTCGCAACTTCATCTTTTCCCCAATAAGCCTTTAAATTATAATCACCTTGACTTAAACGTATTTTCTTATCTGCAGGTAAATCCTTATAGGTATCAAACCCAGCATAAGGTTCTCCTCCCCGCGTAATCAATATAGCATATTCATCAACATTTGTCCCCGGAGAATTTTCACTTTTGGTTTCAATTTGCTGATTTTCGGAAACCTCAACGTCTGCTGACAAATTTATTAACAATTCCCCTTCATCAGAACCTCCTGAAACGGAATCTTTACTACATCCTCCTAATATAGAAAGGAATAATATTAATGTTAAAAATTGTATTTTTTTTCTCATCGATTTCCTTTTAATTTCGATAATTTATCTGTACAATTTCACCGCTATCCCAACCAAAGATATTTTGATAAATGTACTATATAATTTGCAAATATATGCATTTTAACGACATTTTCCAATTTTCCTTAATAAATCATAAAATTCTACGTCTGAATTCAGAACAAACAATAGCTGCTGCAATACCCACATTCAAGGATTCTGAACTTTTTATTGATAAAGGATAGGGAGGAATGAAAAGTTTATTATTTACTAATTCCGAAACTGATTTTGATATTCCTTTTCCCTCATTTCCTAAAATAATAACCCCTGATTCCGAAAGTTTTGTTTCATAAATACATTCTCCTTCAAGAAATGTACCATATAAACAACAACCATTTTGTTTCAGTCGTTTCAAAAAATCCGGCAAATCTTGTAAATAACAAACCTCTACCCGAAATATGGCTCCCATGGTAGATTGAATAACCTTATTATTATAACAATCTACACTATCCGATGAACAAATAATACGTTTAATCCCAAACCAATCAGCCAATCGAATAATTGTTCCCAAGTTTCCAGGATCCTGAATTCCATCCAAAGCAAGAGTTAATTCTCCTTTAAACTTCTCAGGGATACAAGAATATTCCGGTTTATAAACCAAAGCCAAAACAGGAGTAGGTGTCTTCAACTGAGAGATACGGCTCATCTCAGCTTCTGAAATACATTGTTTTTTCCCTTCATATTTCAAGTCAGCCACAAATGGCTGATACCGTTCTGTGTAATACAAAATACTTACGTCATATTTCCCCGCCAACAATTCATTGGCCATTTTAACCCCTTCCACTACAAACAAAGAAGTCTCATCTCTATTTTTTTTATCCTTAAGTGATTTTATCAAATTTATCTCTGTTTTGGTTAACATATTACAAAAATTATAATCTATTATTCTTTAAAAAAATTTTTTATTACACATATAACATATTGACTTACAATGTCACACAACCTTTTTCTACGATTTTTCCCTTTTTCATTTCTTCATGCAAAAAAAAACAAAAAAAACATATTACATTTGTGTTTTAGAAAATATTCTAAAAAATGTCGAAAAAAAGATTTGCCAACCTGCTACTTGAGGATGGCTCTAAGTTTGAGGGATACTCTTTCGGAGCCACTCAATCCGTTTCCGGGGAAACAGTTTTCAATACAGCCATGACAGGCTACCCCGAAAGTTTGACAGACCCGTCATACAGCGGACAAATTTTAGTTCTTACTTATCCATTAATCGGAAATTACGGCGTACCGCCTTTCGAAAAAGAAAACGGAATATTAAAATTTTTTGAAAGCGAAAAAATCCACATCAAAGCGCTAGTGATTTCCGATTATTCTTTCTCTTACAACCATTGGAATGCTATAAAAAGCTTAGGTGAATGGCTTACTGAAAATGGAATACCGGGCATCTACGGTGTAGATACACGTGCCATTACCAAACTAATTCGAGAACAAGGAGTCATGTTAGGGAAAGTGGTCGTTGAAGGAACAGATGAACCTACTGAGTTTCATGATCAAAACAAAGAAAATTTGGTGGCCCAAGTATCTACAAAAGAAATACAAGAATATGGAGCAAGTGACACCAAAGTAGTTTTGGTAGATTGTGGATGTAAACTAAACATCATTCGTTGTTTATTAAAACGAGGAGTCAAAGTAATACGAGTTCCTTGGGATTATGATTTTACATCACTGAATTATGACGGAGTAATGCTTTCCAATGGACCTGGAGACCCGCAAATGTGTAAAGCGACCATAAGTAACATAAAAAAGGCTTTAGCCATTGGAAAACCTATTTTCGGTATCTGCTTGGGAAATCAATTACTATCCATTGCAGCAGGAGCCACTACTTATAAATTAAAATACGGACACAGAAGCCATAATCAACCGGCCCTTATGGTAGGCACAAACAAAGCTGTCATTACTTCTCAAAATCATGGTTTCGCGGTAGATACCTCAACTTTGGATCAAGAATGGGAACCTTATTTTATCAATCTAAATGACGGGACAAGCGAAGGTATACGCCACAAAACAAAACCGTTCTTTTCAGTACAGTTTCATCCGGAAGCAGCCAGCGGTCCGGTAGATACTGAATTCCTTTTTGACAACTTCATTGAAAATATACACCATGCAAAAAATAAATAAAGTCATATTATTAGGTTCCGGAGCCTTAAAAATCGGAGAAGCTGGAGAATTTGACTATTCCGGTTCACAAGCTTTAAAAGCACTGAAAGAAGAAGGTATAGAAACCATATTGATCAATCCTAATATCGCTACCGTACAAACTTCCGAAAATATTGCAGACAAAGTATATTTTTTACCGGTCACACCGGAATTTGTAGAAGAAGTAATTGCAAAAGAACGACCTGACGGTATATTACTTTCATTCGGAGGACAAACAGCACTAAATTGTGGTGTAAAACTATACCAAAATGGGATACTTGACAAATATAATGTACAAGTATTAGGCACTCCGGTACAAGCAATTATTGATACAGAGGATCGTGATAAGTTTGTACACAAACTTGATGAAATCCATGTAAAAACCATTAAAAGTGAAGCTGTAACTACCGTAGAAGATGCAAAACGAGTAGCAGAATCTTTAGGATATCCCGTCATTATTCGGGCTGCTTATACATTAGGTGGCTTAGGTTCTGGATTCGCTGATAATGAGCAAGAATTGGAAACTCTTGCTAAAAAATCATTCTCATATTCTCCCCAAATTTTAGTCGAAAAATCATTAAAAGGATGGAAAGAAGTAGAATATGAAGTTGTACGTGACCAATATGATAATTGCATCACAGTATGCAACATGGAAAATTTTGATCCCCTGGGTATTCACACAGGAGAAAGTATTGTAGTAGCACCATCTCAAACATTAACCAACCGAGAATATCATAAATTAAGAGAAATAGCTATTCGTATTATCCGACATGTTGGCATCATAGGAGAGTGCAATGTACAATATGCCTTAGATCCTCAATCGGAAGATTATCGTGTAATCGAAGTTAATGCCCGTTTATCCCGTTCTTCCGCACTGGCATCAAAGGCCACTGGATATCCGCTGGCTTTTGTAGCTGCAAAATTAGGATTAGGCTACGGTTTACACGAATTGAAAAACTCTATAACCCAAAGTACCACAGCCTGTTTTGAACCAGCTTTGGACTATATTGTTTGTAAAATTCCACGCTGGGATTTAGGAAAATTCAAAGGCGTATCCCGAGAGTTAGGTTCGAGCATGAAATCAGTAGGAGAAGTTATGGCCATTGGACGTAATTTCGAGGAAGCCATCCAAAAAGGATTGCGAATGATCGGACAAGGAATGCATGGCTTTGTTGCCAACAAGGAACTGACCGATGGTGATATTGATGCAGAATTAAGCAAACCGACAGACAAGCGTATTTTTTATATTGCACAAGCATTGAAAAATGGATACAATACGGATAAAATACATGAATTAACCAAAATAGATAAATGGTTTTTAGATAAATTACAAGGAATTGTCTCCATTGAAGAAGAATTAGAAAAATACAATGCTCTTGAATCTGTATCGGATGAATTATTGCGAACAGCTAAACAAAAAGGGTTCTCCGATTTTCAATTGGCTCGGACTATCCTAAAGAGTACGGATAAAAACATCGAAGAAAATATGCTTAAAGTCAGAGCATATAGAAAATCAAAAGGAATTCTTCCTGTGGTTAAGCAAATAGATACATTGGCTGCCGAATATCCGGCCATGACCAATTATTTATACGTTACTTACAATGGGACTACTCATGATATTAATTTCATTCACGACAACAAATCTGTTGTTGTTCTGGGATCTGGTGCTTACCGCATAGGTAGTTCCGTTGAGTTCGACTGGTGTGGAGTTAATGCCATCAATACCATTCGAAAAAACGGTATGCGAGCCATTATGATTAATTACAATCCGGAAACCGTATCTACTGATTATGATGTTTGTGACAGATTGTATTTTGATGAGTTAACTTTAGAACGTGTTTTGGATATCACAGACCTTGAACAGCCTCATGGAGTGATTGTTTCTACAGGAGGACAGATTCCTAATAACTTGGCGATGAGATTATTTCATCAAAATGTACC
>CASFOM010000193.1 GCA_949296295.1 uncultured Alistipes sp.
ACCGAAAGGTCGGTCTGTCAATTCTTCGATGCTGTTTTTCCCAGAGCTGGTTCCTCCTAATATTTTGGCCCCATTGGGAGCTTGCGATTCTACCGTAAAGGCCAATACAACCGTTCCGTTTCCCTTTTTGATGATGTTGTATTCTGTTACCCGGTGTTTTAAGTTATGCAATCCTTTGTCAAACCAGGAAGAATAAAACCAGTTGTCGTTATTTGTAAAGGCCCGCAAAGCATCCAATTTGGGCCCGTTTCCATCGGATATAATGGTTTCCTTACCGTATTTCAGACTGTATAATGTTCCTGTTTGGGTGTCGAAACGGGCTTCGAAACCATCTCCTTTTACGACTTGCAGTGCATGATCGGAAGGTTCGCAACTTAACGCATTCCCTTGTGCTATTTCACTGATGGAAGGACGGGAATTTGCTTCTTTGATGCGTATCTGTTCTTCTGCAACAGGGAAGTTTTGTTCGGCCCAAGGAGTAGCTTCTTTTAATAAGAATTGGATTTTTACGAAATATTCCGCGTCTGCTCGAAGATTGTCATACAGATAGGGAACCGTAATTATGGCTTTGGTTCGAGGAGCAACGGGACCTGTTGTGATGAATCCGGATTGTTTTTCTTTCCCGTTTTCATAAAGAGACCATTTGATCTGGTAATCAGATAATTCTTTGAAATAATATTTATTGAATATTTCAAATTTTCCTTCCGGAATATCCATGGCGGTTATTCCAATATGCTGATATACCTTTTTTACTTCATAGTATTGTGGTTTGGGTTCCAAGTCGGCAAACACAATACCGTTCATAACAAATTGTCCATCATTGGGGGTATCTCCGAAATCACCTCCGTAAGCCAAATATTTTTCTCCTGTATTCTTATCGTAGTTGTACATGGCCTGATCCACCCAGTCCCAGATGGCTGCTCCACAGAAAAAGTTGGTGGATTCTATGGCTTCCCAGTAATCGACAAGGTTTCCACAGGCATTCCCCATGGAATGAGCATATTCCGAGATATGAAAAGGATATTTGATATCGTAAGTACCGGTTACAGCACCACGGGTCCAACCTATTGAGGGGTATTGATTGGAACCCATATCCACAATATCGTTGTTCCGTTCGTATTGCACTGGTCGAGATTGGTCAGCAGCCTTTAAAGCCTGATAGGCAGCAACGAAGTTTTGTCCTGGACCGGCTTCATTCCCTAAGGACCAGATGACAATGGAGGGGTTGTTGATATTGCTGTGTACCATTTCCATAACTCGTGCTACATGCGCTTTTTTCCACTCTTCCGGATGAGAAAGGGATGCGTCACCGTAATAATATTCATGAGATTCTATATTGGCTTCATCTTCAAGATAAATTCCGTATTTGTTACACAGAAAATACCAGTAAGGGTCATCAGGATAGTGCGCATTACGTACATGATTGATGTTGGCCCGTTTCATCAACATAATCTCTTTTTCCATCATTTCACGAGTGATGGCATGTCCGACGGCAGGATTGGTCTCATGTCGGTTCACACCCTTTAATTTGACGGTTTTTCCGTTGATGTAGTAATATCGTCCGGCCAACCCGAATTCGTCTTCCGAAGCAGGGGTATCTTTGATTTCCACTTTTCGGAATCCGACAATGGAGGAGACTGTTTCTATGGTTTTTCCTTTGGCGTTTTTCAATTCTGCTATTAATGTGTACCGATAAGGGAACTCAGCAGACCATTGATTGGGGGCCTTGACTTGTAATGTGGTGTTTGTTGTCTGACATTCTCCGGTTTCCACAGGATTGACTGCTATTGAAGCAGAGGCACCTGCTACCAGTTCATTGTCATCAGAATAAAGTTTGTTGGCATAAAGAGAGTAAACGATTTGATATCCTTTAGCCTCTTTTTTCCCGAGGTTTCGAACTTCCGCTGTCAGGTTAAGGGACCCGTCGGTATAGGTTTCATCGAGATTCGGAATAGCCACTAAGTCACGGATATGTACAGCAGGAGTAGAGTAGATTGCTACTGTGCGGAAAATACCGGGTAATCGGAACATGTCCTGAGCTTCGAGGAAGGAGCCGTCGGAACTGCGATAAACTTCTACTGCAACGGTGTTTTTCCCTTTTTGTAAGTAAGGGGTAATATTGAAACGGGCTGCATTACGGGAATTTTTTGAAAATCCGACATATTGTCCGTTAATCCAGAGATAGAAGAATGAATCTACCCCGTCGAAGCTGATGAAGACTTCTCTTTCGTCCCATGTTTCCGGAATTTCGAAATCACGGCGGAACGAACCTACTTCGTTTCGGTGTTTATAGGTAGTCCAGTGAGCAGGAGGTGTCCGCATTACGCCTCCACGCCAGTCATCCACTTTAACGCTGTGTTGGAAAATGACGGGTTGGTTTACATAAATAGGTACTCCATATTTCAGACTTCCATCTTTTTGTATTCCATATATATTCCAACTGGAAGGAACCGGTATTTCATCCCATGCAGAGACATTGAATCCGGGTTCGTAGAAAGTTTTTGGACGGGAATCGGGATCTGGAGCCCAGTTAAATTTCCAGGAACCGTTTAGCGATAACCAGTAACTACTGTTTTCGGGTAATATTTTTCGGGCACTTGCAACATCCTGAAAGGAGAAGAAATAAGCCCGAGGCTGTTCTTTGTTTAGTGCCAGACTGTCGGGAGATTCCCATTCATTTCCGGTAGGAGCTGTCATTTCTCCGTAACTGAAACCTTCCAATGGAAGAGTATTAGAGGCTAAACAGCCTAAGGATAAACTACATAAAATTAAACCTAATGTGATTTTTCGCATGGTTTTTGAATGTTCTTTATTAAAGTTTCTTTTATTTACGCCCCAAAGATACGGTTTTGCGAATAAATTACAAATGTTCCTTTTGCTGAAATTAGTTCTTTTCAAAGCAGGGAGCAGGAACAACAAGAGATAATCCTTTATAAGATAACGGAATGAAGATTTATTTTGTATGTGGTTAGCTCTTGTCAACTCCGATTTTCTGAACTTTATGATGGATTGTGATTGCATTCAAAAGGGAAAGGATGAACCATATTCCAAGACCGGCAATAATCATCATTCCTACACCTTCAGAATTCCATTGAGGGAATAATATTTTGATTTCTTTCAGATAAAAATTACGAAGTAACAGGGTTAAACTTATTGCAACGACTAATACGATACTGTTGAGAGTTACGGTTGTTTGTTGATAAGGCCGGGCAATTTGTTTTACGTTATAACCGATTAATAACAGTGTTTTTATTTTGAATCGGTCTTCTTGGAGGAGCAGAGAAAGAGAAAGCAATAATAGGAAAAGAGACAGTAAACAGATAATAGTCCCGATGCTGGCGACAATGATGGTAATTAATTTTAGAAAGTAAACGGTTTTCCCTTGATCTGCTTTCCCGTTTTCTGTTTCGTATCCTTTGGTTTGTAGAAATTTTGTCAGCGCGGTATTGTCAGTTGGTTCCGTTTCTATGATTAACCGGGCAGGTTCAGCGGTTTTTTCGGGGGCAAATCGATGATTGGCCCAAGTTAGGAACGTTTCGGGGACCAAGATGGTATTTAATCGGTTGGAGAATCCCACTACTCGCCCTGTTTTTGTTTCAGAAATTCCTGCTCCCTGCAATTGTATTTCCAATTGTAAGGCAGTAGCCATTTCCTCCGACAGTTTTGGGAGTCCTTGAGACTGAGCAAATCCGAAATTGTATAAATTCAGATAATTTCGCGGGATGATAATGGGTATTTCAGTGTTATCGGGATTGAAATACCACTTATCGGAATCCACATCGATATATTGGTCGGGGACTGCTTCAAAAAACATCTCCGTAGAGAAATAAAGTCCGGTTGATTTCATTCCTAATCCCGCAGAGATGGAGAATAGAGAAGATTGAAAGAGGTCTGCTTTCCGAACAAAAGGTTGTTCGCGAATTTCTTGAATTTCCTCCGGAGAAAAAGTATAGGTTTTTCCGAAAGCCGAGCCGGAAGGTTCTATATGTTTGGAAATAATAAGGTACTCTTCCTTCATGAAATTTTCTTTGGAAGAAAGAGAAGGAGCAACATCACAATAGAATTGTATTCCTGATAATATTACTGTGGTACCAAGCAGATTGGCTAAAAAGAGTCCGACTGTTTGTATGGGAGCGATTTGTTTGTGAAGTAACTTATTTAGAAGATTCATAATTGTAACGTTTTGTGGTAACTTAACGGTAATCGTTTCCCAATGGAGGTAACAATAATACCGGCGCCATTGCGAGTTGCTTCCTGAAACAGCAGTTCTCCCATCAACAGGCTGTTTCTTTGGTCCGTATGACTGACGGGTTCATCCAAGAGGATGAAATCGAAAGGTTGGCACAAGGCTCTTATCAGGGCAACTTTTTGTTGTTGTCCCAACGACAGTCGCCCTGTCTTTTCATTTTTTTTATCATCTATATCCAAAGATTGGAAAAATCGGTCTATTTCCTGAAGAGAGCGGTATTTGGTCAGATTGTTTTTCAAGAGTACGTTTTCCCAAGCAGTCAATTCCGAAAATAATTGTAGATCCTGAAACAAAATACTTAATGATCGTTTCTGAATCTCTTTCCAATATTTTGAAGAAATTGTTTTGATATCGGTATTGTCGAAATAAATGGTTCCCTGATAGTCGTTTCTGAATCCGTACAGAAATCCGCATAGAGAACTTTTCCCGGTTCCGGAGGCGGATTCAATCAAATAGGTTTCCCCTTTGGAAAAAAGGACTTCCTGATTCCATATCTCCGAAGTGTTTGCCTTCAAATGGACAAACACTTCGGGTATTACACATTGTAATCGGATATGGTTCATGAAATTTTGTCTATCGTTGTACCTTTTCTGCAAGTTGACTCAACCCGGATGAGATTTGTTTTAATGCAGTGTCATTCTGATTATTTAAAACAATAATCATTTCTCCTTTATAGG
>CASFOM010000194.1 GCA_949296295.1 uncultured Alistipes sp.
CAGTTCAGCAAGGCTAGCCTTGCTGAACTGTGATAAATAATTTATTTTTGTCCAATAACTGTAACGGTTATTTAGGACTAGTCAAATTAAAATCTATATTATTCAGCAGCAATAACTTCAAATTTAACAGTAGCTTTAATGTCTTTGTAAATTTTTACACTTGCTTCAAAAGAACCAATTTCTTTGATAGTTGCTACGTTAATATTTTTCTTATCAATAGCAAAACCTTTTGCTTCAAGTGCTTCTGCAATTTGCGCTGATGCTACGGAACCAAAAATTTTACCATTTTCACTTGCTTTAGCTGCGATGGATAAACTTACTTCAGCCAATTTAGCAGCTAAAGATGAAGCTTCTTCCCGTAGTTTAGCTTCTTTATGTGCGCTTTGCTTGATGTTTTCAGCCAACACTTTTTTCGCAGAGGGAGTAGCTAAGATAGCATATCCCTGAGGAATAAGGTAGTTGTTTGCATATCCCGGACGAACAGAAACAATATCGTTTTTGTGTCCCAGATTATCGATATCTTGTTTTAATATAATTTCCATGTGAATTTGTCTTACAGAAGGTTATTATTTCAATAAGTCTGTTACGAAAGGCAAGATCGCCAAGTGGCGAGCACGCTTAATAGCAGTAGCCACTTTTTTCTGATATTTTTGAGAGTTACCGGTTAAACGACGGGGAAGGATGCGTCCTTGTTCATTAAGAAATTTTTTCAAGAATTCTGCATCTTTATAATCAATATATTTAATCCCGTTCTTTTTAAAACGACAATATTTTTTCTTTTTAACCTCTACCGTAGGAGGGTTAAGATATCTGATTTCTGTTGCATTTTGGCTCATGATTATTCCTCCTCTTTTTTAGCGTTTTGATTTCTTCTTTTGATTTCGTACTCAATAGCGTATTTATCCATCTTGAAAGTCAAGAAGCGGATGATGCGTTCGTCACGACGGTATTGAGTTTCCAAAGTATTGATTAAACTACCTTCTCCTGTGAATTCAATTCGGTAATAAGATCCCGTTGATTTCTTTTGAATAGGATAAGCTAATTTCCGAAGGCCCCAACTCTCTTCTGCAACGATTTGACCTCCGTTTTCGGTAATAATACCGCGGAATTTGCCGATTACTTCTTGCAACTGCGACTCAGACAGTACCGGAGTGGCAATGAAAACGGTTTCGTAATGATTCATAATTTAATTGTTTTTTTAATTATATTTGCACATAATGCGAGTGCAAAGGTACTACTAATAATTTTATTTACAAAACATACCGATTATTTTTATTCATGAAATTATATACTACGGTTGATATCCCGGTGTCCCAATATCAAATTACCTATAAAAAGCAGGGAATGTGGTTAGGTTCTTGTTTCGCAGATCGTATGGGAGGTATCATGTCTGAATTTAAGTTTCCTGTAACAGTCAATCCTTTTGGCGTACTTTATAATCCAGCATCTATCGTACAGTCATTGTTGATGATGGAAAACAAAAGGGTTCCAAAATCTGATGATTTGATTTCTCGTGACGGACTGTTGTGTTCATTAGATTTTCATACTTCTTTTTCGGGTATTAATGAGCAAGAAGTCTTACATCACATGGAAGATGCCGTAAAACAGGGAAATGAAGCTTTGTTTTCCTCAGATTATTTGGTATTGACTTTGGGAACCCCCCTTGTATACCGTTATCTTCCTACTGGAAAAATTGTTTGTAATTGTAATAAAATTCCGGCACGACAATTTGTTCAGGAACGATTAGATATTGACGAAATAGTCTCTTTGTTTTCCAATTTATTCGAACGTGAACCATATAGTCAAAAACAGATTTTATTTACAGTAAGTCCTGTACGATATATTCGTAATGGTCTTGCTGATAATTTTCTGAATAAATCAATATTAAGGGTAGCTGTTGCAGAATTGGCACGAATCTATCCTTTTGTAAATTATTTCCCTGCTTATGAAATCATGACTGAAGAATTAAGGGATTATCGGTTTTATGAAGAAGATATGGTTCATCCGTCCTCTCAATCTGTTCAATATATTTGGGAGCGTTTTTCCGATACTTACTTTTCTTCTGAAACTCGATTGTTGTTTCCTGAATTGGAAAGAATCACTCGAGCTGTCCGTCACCGTCCTTTATATCCGGATTCTGAAGCTTATCATGCATTTCGAGAAACGATGTATCGTCAAATAAAAGAAATATCAGAAATGTATCCATTCCTGAATTTGACAAAAGAACTTTGTTTCTTCAGTTCCGAAAAGAAAATGGAAATGAAATGAAAATATACGGGACAGATTAAATCCTTGAAAAAGTAAATATATATAGGAATCCGGATTTTGAAAACAGATTTTATATTATTGCAATATTAAATTACTTTTGTTTATATTTGCCGAGAATATAGTGCTTCTTAAAAACTATGGTTAAGGATAAAAACATACCGCAACATGTGGCAATTATAATGGATGGCAACGGACGTTGGGCAAAACAGAAAGGTTTAGACCGGTTGCAAGGACATTATGAAGGTGTTGTTTCGGTCCGAGAGGTAATTCAAACTTCTTTGGATATAGGTGTGAAATATCTTACTGTATATGCTTTTTCCTCAGAAAATTGGGGCCGTCCCAAAAGTGAAGTGGAAGGATTGATGGAATTATTTTGTAAAACCATTTCTTTGGAAATACCTTCTTTAGTAGACAAAAATGTTCGCGTTATTTTTATTGGAGAAAGACAAAGTTTAAATGCTTCTGTTTTAGATTCAATTCAATTGTGTGAACAGACTACACAAAAAAATACGGCCTTAACATTAGTGGTTGCTTTAAATTATGGTAGTCGTCGGGAAATTGTATCTGCAGTGAAAGAGATAAGTCAGGCTGTTTGTTCAGGAGAAATGTCAGTGGAAGAAATTTCAGAATCTGTAGTTTCAGATCATTTGTTTACTAAAAATATTCCAGATCCTGATCTTTTAATCCGAACAAGTGGAGAATGTCGATTAAGCAATTTCTTGATGTGGCAACTCTCCTATACAGAGTTTTATTTTACCAAAACATTGTGGCCTGATTTTCATAAAGAAGCTTTTTTAGAGGCAATAAATTATTATAAAACACGTTCTCGGAGATATGGTCTTGTAACCGAGTAAATATACTAAAAAAAGAGAAGAACAAACAACAATGAATGTCGAAACAACGATGTGTAGTGTAAAACGGGGACTATGGATATTTCTATTTGCAATTTTTGCTGGAAAAACAGTGGCTCAGT
The DNA here is from genome assembly GCA_949296295.1 of uncultured Alistipes sp. Classification (GTDB taxonomy): domain Bacteria; phylum Bacteroidota; class Bacteroidia; order Bacteroidales; family Rikenellaceae; genus CASDZK01. The sequence goes on from CASFOM010000194.1 coordinate 3,242, forward strand.
CCCAAGATTCAACTGTTTTACCTACCTTAGACTTTAATACCCCCAAAAAATATCATATAAAGGATATTAAAGTATCGGGTGTCCGATATTTTGCTCCAAATCTTATTCTTAATGCAGCTGGATTACGAGTGGGTGATACCGTTAATATTCCTGGTGACTACATTTCAAATGCAATATCTGCTTTGTGGGAACAACGAAATTTCTCAGATGTAAAAATACTAGTACAGTTTAATGGTAATGACGCTTATTTGGAAGTAGCATTGAAGGAACAACCTCGTATTTTGGAGTATCATTTTACAGGAGTTTCTAAGAACCATGCAAAAGAATTGGAAAATCGTTTGAAAATTAAAAAACAGAGAGAGTTTTCAGAGTTTCAGATGAAAACCTCTGTTGATATAATTAAACGGTTTTTATATGAAAAAGGGTATTACAATGCAGAAGTAACGACTTCAATAAAAGAGGATGATAAATTGAAGAATTTTGTGAATGTTACATTCGACATTGATAAAAAAAGTAAAGTTAAAATTGGAGAAATCGTTATAGAAGGAAATAATCAACTAAAAGAGAATAAACTTAAAATGGCGATGAAAGATACGCGGGAAAAGAAGTTTATTAATATGTTGAAAGGGGCAAAATTCAAACAGGAAAAATTTGAAGATGATAAAATCAAATTAGTTGATTATATGCAATCCAAAGGTTTTCGGGATGCTACTATTTTGAGTGATTCTATTTATTCCATTAATGATAAACGAATCGGTATTCAATTGAAAGTTGATGAAGGAAATAAATATTATTATCGGAATATCTCTTGGATTGGAAACAAAAAATATTCTTCTGATTATCTTTCCATGATTTTAGGCGTGAAAAAAGGAGATACTTATGATAGGAAAAATATGAATGCTCGCTTGGGGAATGATGGAGAATCAGTTATGAAAGGTGAGTTGACAATTGGTTCTATATATAGGAATGATGGACATTTGGCATTTAATGTAGAACCTGTTGAAACAGTAGTGGAAAATGATTCGATTGATATTGAAATTCGAATGAGTGAAGGAAATCAATTTACTGTAAATAATGTTATTATTACAGGAAATGACAGAACTCACGACCGGGTAATTCGTCGAGATTTGTATTTGATGCCTGGTGAATTATATGACGAATCCATGTTGGTTACTTCAATGACAAATTTGGGAGCAATGGATCATTTTGAACCAGAATCTATTCAACCCAGTATTGAACCTGTTTCTGAAGACTTAGTGGATATTCGTTATAATTTGGTGGAAAAATCGAGTGACCAGTTTGAAGTTTCCGGTGGTTGGGGAGGTGGCATGTTTGTTGCTTCTGTAGGTGTGACTTTTAATAATCTTTCTTTGCGTAAAGTGTTTGATAAAAAAGCATGGAGACCTTATCCTGCTGGAGATAATCAAAGTTTGAGAATCAGTGCTCAAACGAATGGCACTTATTACAAAGCATTATCTTTCAGTTTTATGGAACCTTGGTTGGGAGGGAAAAAGCCAACCAATTTCTCCATGTCTGTTTATTATTCCAGTGAATCGGATGCTTCTTATGCTTGGCAGGTTAGTAACAGTCGGTTCCGTACCATTGGAGTTTCTGTCGGAATAGGGAAACGAATGAAATGGCCTGATCCGAATTTTAATATAACAGGAGAGTTGAGTTATCAATCATATAATCTTAAAGATTGGGATTATTTCTTGATGACTAATGGTAAATCTAATATTATTTCATTGGGTGTTTCATTGTCTCGAAACTCTACGGATAATATTGTTTTTCCAACTCGAGGATCTAATTTCTTATTTCGTGTAACAGCAACTCCTCCGTATTCCTTGTTGAATAACAAAGATTATTCTGATCCGAATATGCCCGATTCTGAGAGATATCGTTGGATTGAATATTATAAATTGAATGGTTCGTTCCGTTGGTTTTTGCCGATGTCGGCCAATAATAAATTAGTTTTAATGACCAAAGCAGAATTCGGTTATTTGGGACATTATGATCCTTCATTCCTTTCTCCTTTTGAAGGATTTACTATGGGGGGAGATGGAGTCTCAGGTTATAATTTATATGGGATTCAAGATGTCGGATTGAGAGGATATGATGAAGGGGAATTGACTCCTTATACCAGTACGGGAGAACAAGCAAAGGTATATACTAAATATACGGCTGAATTACGTTATCCTATTGTGAGGGAAGGAAACTCTACCGTTTATGCTTTGATATTTGCTGAAGCGGGTAATGCTTATCGAGGATGGCGCTCTTTTAATCCTTTTGATTTGAAACGTTCTGCAGGGGTAGGGGTACGTTTGTATCTTCCTGTGATAGGAATGTTTGGAATTGACTGGGGGTATGGATTTGACCGTGTACCTGGAGGAGGAGGTTCCAAAGGTGGAAGTCAATTACATTTTTCGATTGGAGGAGAGTTCTAGTCCTTGCATATAAACATGAATAATAATTAAAAAGGGAGATACAGCAATGAAAAGATTTTTTTTGATTATACTAACTATTTGTACCTTTGCAGTATCGGGCATGGCACAAGCACAACAAAAATATGCGTATATTTATAGTCAGAAAATATTTAAGGCTATACCAGAGTACAATACTGCTGTATCCGAGTTAGATAAATATGTGAAAGACTTGGAAAAGCAGTTGCAGACGAAGTTGGATGATGTTAAAAAACGTTATGAAAATTATCGAAGTGAGGAATCAATATTATCTTCAGATATACAGGCTCAACGACGAGCAGAAATTATCCGATTGGAACGGGAAGCAACTCAATTTCAGGAAACAATTTATGCTGAAGACGGTTTGATAAAACAACGGCAAGATGAGTTGATGAAACCGATTGAAGAAAAGGTATTGAAGGTTATTAATGCTTTAGCAGATGAAAATAAATATGATATGATATTTGATTTATCTATTGCAAAGATTACTGTTTTTCAATCTCCTTCATTGGATTTAACAGACACCGTTATTAAACGGTTAGGATATTAGTTAAATGAATATTTACAAATAATAACATATATTCTATGAGAAAAAAAAATCTACTATTTTTAATAGTATTGTGCGTATGTAGCGCATTTTCGGCCTCAGCGCAAAAGGTGGGACGTATCGATTTTCAGGCTGTTATGATTTCTTTACCGGAGACTGATTCCGCACAGGTTAAAATACAGGCTTTGATTAAGGACTTACAAGAACAGATGGAAGAAATGCGGGTGGAGTTTAATAATAAATTAAGCGATTTTCAACAGAAACAAAGTACTCTGACACCTGCTATATCGGAAGTAAAACAGAAAGAATTATCTGATTTGAGCACTCGTATGCAAGAAATGGAAACAAGAGCTCAGTCTGATGTTAATGCTATGCAGGTACAACTATTTCAGCCAATTATTGATAAAATTAAAGAAGCAACAGCGAAAGCAGCTAAAGTTCAAGGTTTGACGATGGTTTTGGACACTGAAACTTCTCAGTCTTTGGTTTATATAGATGAAACTACGACAGATTTGACCGATGTGGTTATTAAGGCTTTGGGAGGGACTCGTAAACCGGAAAATGAAACAACGAATAACGCTGTAACTAATAATGCTGCAACTAATGTAGTTAATCCTACTACAAAGTAAAAAATAGTTTTATAAAGAAAGAAACAGGTCCGATCATATTTTGATTGGGCTTGTTTTTTGAAGGGGAATAAAAAGAATTTATAAATAAAAGGCACTACATTAATATACAAAATCTAATAAAAAATGTTAAATTGCGCTGATAAAAGATAACTATGGGATATTTTGACAGACCTTTTACATTCGATCGTGTCATCAGAATTATTATAACGATTTTGATGATATTTGCATTATTTTATTTTGTAAAAAGTGTACGTCATGCTTTGCTTCCATTTTGTATAGCCTGGTTATTTGCTTATATGATTAATCCAGTGGTTCAGTGGGTAAAAAAGAAGTTAAGATTACAGGGAAAATTAATCCCTATAATAATAGTATTGGTTGTTATTGCAATGATTATTACAGGGGCATTGTGGTTATTAATACCTGCTATGATTGAAGAATCTCAAAAGTTGTTTGTAGCAGCCAATTCATTTTTTAATAATCATCATTATATTGAGACCATTCCCTTAGCTTGGCAACAATATTTGGCAGAAAATTGGGATATAAAACAAATATTGTCAGAATTGTCCGCTCAGGATATGCAAAGTATTATTACCGGATTTTTCAAGGGAATATGGGGGATTGTTTCTGATTCATGGGCTTTACTACTTGGAATCATGTCTTTCTTTTTTATGTTGATATATCTTGTATTTATTTTATTGGATTATGAACGTATTTCCGAGGGGGCAATAGAATTGGTACCTGCCCGTTATCGAGTATCTTTTATGGGCGTTTTTGATGATGTGAAGAATTCAATGAGCAAATATTTTCGTGGACAGGCTTTGATTGCGGGTATAGTAGGAATTTTATTGTCAATTGGTTTCGAAATTATAAATTTGCCTTTAGGAATTTTATTAGGTTTATTTATGGGATTGTTGAATATGGTCCCTTATCTTCAATTAGTAGGTGTTATTCCAATGCTTTTCCTTTGTTTGTTACAATGTGTTGAAACAGGAGAAAATTTTTGGATTATTTTATTGATGTCGGTATCGGTAATGATAATTGTTCAATTAATACAGGATTTGGTTTTAACGCCTAAAATTATGGGAAAAATTATGCGATTGAATCCTGCGATTATTTTATTGTCATTATCTGTGTGGGGAAGTTTATTAGGAGTATTGGGTATGATTATAGCATTGCCATTAACCACTTTATTATTGGCTTATTATAGAAGATTTATTACTAAATTAGATGCGTGAAAAAAAGTTTAATAGAAGCTAAATTTATAAACTTAAATAATTTAGAACGATGAAAAAAGTGTTTTTATTAATGTGTGCATTGTTTGCAGTTACTACAATGACTTCAATTGCACAAGAAAGTAATGGAGGGAAAAAAATTTGGGCAAAATCATTTTTGAATCAACAGGCACCTCCTTTTGAAGTAGAAAAATGGGTATCTGATGAGCCAGATATGAAAGGGAAATTCGTCTTGGTAGAATTTTGGGCAACTTGGTGTGGTCCCTGTCGGAAAGCTATTCCGAAATTGAATGAAATTCAGAAACAATATGCGGATAAATTGGTTATTGTAGGAATTACAGATGAACCTTATGAACAAGTTGCTGATTGGATGAGTCCTAAGATGGAATATTATAGTGCCGTTGATACCAGAGCTATTATGAAAGATACTTATGAGGTAACAGGTGTTCCTCATGCTGTTTTAATTTCTCCGGACAATGTAGTAATTTGGGAGGGATTCCCTTTGAATCCAGGTTTTGAGTTGACGGATGCTGTGGTTGGAGATTTGATTACAAAGTACAGTAAATAAAATATCTTATTTTTTAATATCCGAATCTAATAGTTCCTTCTAAATAGATTCGGATATTTCTTTGTTGTTTAATAGATCAAAATGAGAAATATAATAATCGTAATTTTGGGAATATGTGGATTGTCCCTTTATTCATGTCATTCGAATCAAACAAACACGGAAAATTGGGTGTCATTGTTTAATGGAAAGGATTTAAGCGGTTGGACGGTAAAAATAACAGGTTATCCTTGTGGTGAAAATTTTGCCAATACTTTTCGAGTAGAAGATAGTGTCTTAAAAGTATCATATGATGGATATGATGAGTTTAATA
>CASFOM010000195.1 GCA_949296295.1 uncultured Alistipes sp.
AAGCCCCGACAGAGAAGCACGACTGATCTTAGATGAATTCATGAAGATTGCCTTGTCATATCCCAATATCGCATTCTTCTTCTACAACAACGACAACTGTTTGTGCAACCTTCGCGCAACAAACCTCAGACAACGGGTAGTAAACGTCATGGCTTCTTATTCTATCAAAAGCATTGACAAAGTCTCACTATCCGCCGCCGCCAGACAACGAAACTTGGCCAATAAGTGCAATGCCGCTTTAGTGGACCTGTACGCCGAAACTTCCATTGTCAAGGTACATGGATACATAGGAAAACCCGAAGCTGCTAAAAAAAATACGGAACAGTTCTTTTTCGTAAACGGACGGTATTTTAAAAGTCCTGCTTTCAGAAAAGCCATTCAGAACGCATACGACAAGCTATTGCCCGACAACAACGTATTACCCCCTTTCTTCATTTTCCTGGCCATAGACCCTGCTAAAATAGATGTCAATATTCATCCGGCAAAGGTGGAGGTCAAATTTGAAGAAGAACAGGAAATATGGCAAATCATCAATGCTGCTGTCCGGGAAAGCTTAGGAAAACACGGAATTGTCCCCATGATTGACTTCGAAATGGGCGATAATATCGATATTCCCATTTTTCGGCAAAGTGAAGAACTGAAAGCTCCCAAGGTAGATATCAATCCTGAATTCAACCCTTTCGACGAAACATTCTCATTCACCAATGCGGTAAAAGGACATGACGAAACATTCAGGGACAGTTTGACTATGACAGAAACGGATGCTGCCTCCGACACAAACCTTTTGGGCAATTTCCCTTCTGAAAAAGCAACAATGAAAACTCATGAGTTTTTCAGTGACTCCTGGGAAACAGATTTCAATACTGCCGGAAAAGAACTCGAAGAGGAAGAAAAATTCCTCAAAAAAGAGGAATCCGACAACATCGATTTTTCATTTCAAGATTTTGACAGTGAAGCAATAGGGGAATCTTCGGAAACAGATAAAAATGTTCCGGAGGAAACCTATATTGAGATAGAATCATCTGCGGATAAGGATGATAACGACGATGAAGAAACCTATGCGGAACGTTCCCTCTTTTCGCAATCCTTACAAATAGAAGGAGGGTTCGCTTTGGATGAACGGCATTTCGCCACAAAAATCAACGGACAATTAATCATCGTGGACCTGTCCCGAGCCATGAACAGAATTGCTTTCGAACGGATAGAACAACAAGTGACCGCAGGAAAACCTTTAGCCTCTCAAAAATTATTGTTCCCGACGTCTATTACTTTGGGAGCTGCCGATCAGCTTCTCATCGAAGAAACGTTGGAGGACTTCAGATTCATGGGATTCGACATACTGTTGGAAGAAGATACGGTAACCATTAACGGAATCCCTGCCGATGCCGACGGAAACCGTGCTGAATCCCTATTCGAAGAGTTATTGACAGCTTTGAAAATGGATGAATGGTACAGTTATCAAAGATCCAAACGGGAAAAATTAATAGCTTCTTTGGCCGGTACATACAGCACCAAACCCATCCCCGTTGCTGTCGCTCAACAGGAAGAGTGTGTCCGACAATTGCTCGCTTGTAAAAACAACCGATATACGCCGGAAGGGAAAAAAATTTATGTTATGCTCTCCCTCGATGAAATGAAAAAAATGTTCGGATAACAAACAGGATTACCTACATTCCGGAAACAGACCTGTGACCAAACAAAAAAATGAAACGATTTTTCCTACGTGAATATAAAATAGATTACTATGATGCGATTTACAACCCCTCCGGTAGTAAAAAACCTGATTATCATCAACCTTTTGTTCTTCTCTGCACAAACATTGTTGCCCGACGGGTACGGAGAACGGCTGACTCAATTATTGGGTCTGCATTACTGGGGCTCCGCCCTTTTCAATCCCTATCAAATGGTGACTCACCTGTTCCTCCACGGAGATATCATGCACCTTTTTACCAACATGTTTGCTCTATGGATGTTCGGAAGAATATTGGAATACGACCTGGGAAGCAAACGGTTCCTCATATACTATATGATAACGGGTATCGGAGCCGCTTTACTTCATAGCGGTATTGTTGCCTGGGAAATGGCAGGATTAAAGGAAGAGGTAACCGCATATATAGCTCAAAGCAACAACCCCATGGAAATAGCACAGCTAAAGGCTCTGCTCGCTCAACGACTGGATGTCGTCACATTGGGAGCTTCCGGAGCCGTATTCGGTATCCTACTGAGTTTCGGTATGCTACACCCTAACGACCAAATACTCCTGTTAATACCCCCAATCCCAATGAAAGCCAAATACTTCGTTATCGCATACGGAGTACTCGAACTATTACTGGGAATTACAGATACTGCGTCTAACATCGCTCATTTCGCTCATGTAGGAGGTATGATATTCGGATTCCTGTTGCTTTATTATTGGAAAAAAAGCGGGAAAATATACTATTAAAACAGACAAAATATCGTGCATAATGTTTTTTTATTAAATTTGCACTGTAAAAAAAGGGACCATGTAATATGGGGTCCTCAATGAAATAAATTTAAACCAAAACATAAATGAACAATAAACTTTTACCTGCTCTTTCCGTACTTTTCGCTACGGCTGTAATCTTCTCCGCTTGTAATCCACAAGGAAACGCAACTTCTGCTGCTTCACAAGGAAATGCCGCAGATTCTTCTGCTGCCAATACTCATCGGACTATTGCAAACATCGTGTACATCAATACCGATACCTTGATCAACAATTACAATATGTTCAAGGATATGAGTGCAAAATATGAAGAACACGCTACTAAGGTACAGAATGAATTGGATACCAGAACCCGATCTTGGGAACGTAAGGTCAATGAATTGCAGGAAAAAGCCAGCAAAGGATTAATCACCCGTTCGCAAGGGGAAGAGATGCAAAACAACTTGGCGAAAGAACAACAGAGTCTAATCGAATACCGGGACAAAGCGTTGGCGGAATTACAGGAAGAAGAATCCGTTATGTTCAACAATGTACGACACAACATCGATGAATTCCTCAAAAAATACAACGAAGAAAAAAAATACGATCTGATTCTGTCAACAAGCAGTGTAACCAATGCCGTATGGTTGGGAAATCCCGATTTGGATGTGACCATGGAAGTATTGGAAGGAATGAACAAAGAATATGCAGCTACATTAAAAGATTCTTCCAACAACAAAGAAACAAATTCTACAACCAAAAAATAAAACATCCTCTCAAGGGGGGGAGAGAATAAAGAGGAAGAGAGAGGAAGAGAGAATAGAGAAGAGAGAATATATATAGAGGAGAGAGGAAATCGAAGGAAGGATAAAACGGAAGAGAGATAAAACGGAGGGAAGAAAAAGATAAAACGCGGAAAGGGAACAGAGGGGAGGAAGCGAATCTGATGATTCCCGAAAATACACTCAACTTCTTAAATTTATTCTACTCTATTTTTGATTAAGAATATCGCTTGATTCAGAAAAAAGAAAGAGGTGGCTCAAAATCATATTTTGTACTGCCTCTTTTTCTTTATTTTAGAAATATGGACTATACTTTCAAAAACTAACTTATGAAAAAAAACATCTTTTTATCCACTACCCTACTATTGGTAACGTTCCAATTCAACCTGAAAGCTCAGATATACCATCTCAACTCCCCCGACAAACAACTGTCTGCCGTCATTGAAATAACCGATGACAAAAAACTCACCTACCGGTTATCCTATAAAGGAACCCCTGTATTGGAAAACTCACGATTAGGATATCGCTTCCAAAATGGAGAGGAATTCCCCAACAAAGAGTGGAAACTCGTTCAGGAAAAATACTCCAAAGAAAACAACAAATGGTATCCCATCTGGGGGAAACGGGCTGTCGTTCCCGAAAAATACAACCAACTGCAACTTCTGCTGAAAAACGAACAAAATAAAAATCAAGCAACGGAACAAATCCTTTTCGAATGCCGTCTTTACAACGAAGGTCTCGCATTCAGATACAACATCATGGAAGGAAGGGAAGTAAAAGCCAATTGTGAATTGACACAGTTCAAGTTTGCTTCGGACCCTACCGCATGGTTTTATAACGGAGAACGAGAAAACTACGGACCGATACTGGTAAGCAACGTCAATGAAATACGGCCCGCCAACGTTACGCTGAAAGTTAATGACCATATTTTTCTGAACATACATGAAGCAGACCTTACGGAAGGAGATCCTTTGCAACTAAAATCGGGAAAAGGGGAAAAATCATTTGAAGTAGCCTCCTCGCCCGGTACTTTCGGATACTTGAAAAAAGGAGGAAAATCGGCATGGAGAGTCATCATGGTAGAAGAAACTCCGGGAGAATTGACGGATTCCCACCTCCTGGAACTGCTCAATCCCGAACCTGTCGGAGATTTCTCATGGGTAAAACCGGGGGTAGCGGTATGGGACTGGAGAATAAACGGGGCGCAATGGGACGGTTTCTCATACGCCATGGACTACCCTTCCTGGGTTCGAATGGTCGATTTTGCTGCCGAACAAGGATTTAATTATTTGGTATTGGATGCAAACTGGTACGGACCGGAATTTGCTGCAGAGTCCGATCCCGTAACAGGAGAAAAAGCGAAGGATGTCAAACGGTTAATCAACTATGGGAAAGAGAAAGGGGTAGGAATATGGCTATACCTCAATGATGTAGGAGGACGGAAATACTCCATAGAAAACACGTTGAAACAATATGGAGACTGGGGAGCTGCCGGAGTGAAATACGGATTCATGAACGGTTCCCCGGAAGAAAAAAATCTATGGACACAAAAAATCACAAAATTATGTGCCGAAAATCATCTGTTGGTGGACTTTCATGATAATCCCGTACACCCTTACGGACAACTCAGAACATGGCCCAATGCCGTAACAAGAGAGTTTTGTCACGCACAACTCGATGCTCACAGGGTATTTTCCCCATCTACCTTCTGTACTTCCGTTTTTGTCAATATGGTGGCTGGACCTCTGGACATGAACAACGGGATGTTTGATCTCCGACAGGGAAAGACGACCCGTATTGATGAGAACCAACCCGTTCCCGCTACTTTAGCCGCTGAAGCTGCCAGAACATTAATTGTTTTTTCCGGGGTAACCATATTGCCTGATATTCCCGAATATTATCGGAAATATCCCTCTCTGCTCGATTTCATTTCCGCTCAAAAAATGCCTTGGAAAGAAAGTCGTACTTTGGCCGGAGAAATTGGTGAATATATTGTCATGATGAGGCAAAACAGAGATGGGAAGTTACTGGTTGGGGCTGCAACCAATGAACAGGCAAGAACCATTCTGTTACCCCTTGACTTCCTTGAAAAAGGGAAATACGTAGTGGAAATAACGGAAGACGGGAAGGATGCCCATTATCTGAAAAATCGCGAAACCATTGCCGAATCCCTGAAAATTGTAACCCGAAAAGACACGATACAACTCAATCTTGCTCCGGGAGGAGGAGCCTGCCTTTTATTCCGGAAAGGAGACACATCCTCAAAATAGAGAATGGGGAACAAGACCTCCTTTCCCGGCATACTAACAACATAAACAAACGGCTGTGTCAAAATAAAGTGCCCCTGAAAAGTTTTTCTCTAACTTTTGGGGGCTTTTCTAAAATACACCTGAAAACAGGATTCTTATGAATGGGGAAAGAGAGTATTTTCTCCTGACTTTCGATTCAGGTCCGGACAACTCTCATGAATAAAAATAAAATAAGGCTGTCTCATTTTGGCCAGGGTTATATTTTGAGACAGCCTTGGGTATATTTGAAAAACAATGGAGAAAGCAACAACTCAAGGAAGGGATATCAATAAAGAAACAGCTATGATTTCCTCACCAAACCCAACAGTGAAAAACCGTCGGTACCTTCTCTGACATGATTACAAGACAATCAGATAACGGATGACAATGTCACAACGTATTTCCATATCCTTTGGTGAGACTTCCGGAACAGACTCTTCCACGGCTACATCCATAGCAGCTTTTGCCATCATGCGAGGAGCTGCCACAATCATCTCATTGTCATACATACTGTAACGGTCATTATCCCGGATGTAGATGGGAGAACCTATCTTACAACCTGCCGCTGCCGCTAACCGTTCTGCATTCTCTTTCGCCTTCTTGACTGCAATATCCTTATTTTGAATCCGCAACTCTTCAATATCCGTCCGACCATAGCTCACTATCGTAACATTCGCAATATTGGCCGTTTCCAATTGATCAAACAAATCTGACAACCGGGACAAATCGGTTACCTTTAACGTATAATTCTTCTCTTGGGCGATATCTTTCCGCTTGATAAAATTACTTGTTTGGGTAACCAATCGAAGATTTTTTTCTGGATCCAACTGTAATTTTTCCAAAACGTCATACATCCGCTTCTCCGTCTTATCCACACTCTCCTTTGTCCCTTCCTGACTGTTCAACCGAATATCTACCATCGCATAGTCCGGAGAGACCTTCATCGTATTGGCCGCTACTACCTCAATATAAGGGGTGGAGGTGTTTTCCTGTGCCTGAACCGCTCCTACCATGAAAAAGAGCAACATGGTTGCCGATACAAATAATTTTTTCATACCTTTCTTTTTTAGTTTTCTTTCCGAATGAATCTTTTTAGATAAACGATTCAACAGGGGATTTTATTTTAAAACACCGGAACTTTTAGATTGTATGGCTGTTTTTCCTTAGTTACAACCGAACCGTTGTCTTCTTACCCGAATAGGTAACCTCCTTATCCACTCGCTTCAAAACGGTTTCCGCCGACGGCTTGCCCGGCTCCATCAACGTAATGCGAAAAGTGCGCCGTTTCAAAATTCCCGGATAATCCCCTGACCTGTCTGATATTGTCAAGGTACGGGAAGAATCATCCCATTCAAAACGAATAAGCGAAAACATCCCCTGCTCGTAATTGTAATTGTCAAACTCATCTTCATAAAGGGTAAAAGAACCGTCGGCTCCCGGATAAACGCAAATATCCAAACAATCCCATGACTTTTCCGTAGAATATTGGACTTTAGGCCCTAACGGAAGAATGCTTCCTGCCCGGACATACAAAGGCAGAATATCAATCGGACAGGACCGGTGCACCGTTTGTCCG
>CASFOM010000196.1 GCA_949296295.1 uncultured Alistipes sp.
AGATTTTCATTCTTGTAACACGAGTTCGATTCTCGTACGGACTACAACGTAAAAAATTAAGAATAAAATGGCAAATAACAAAGCAGCGGAAAAAAGAATCCGTCAAACGGAAACAAGAAGAATTCGTAATAAATATTACCACAAGACAACTCGTAATGCGATAAAGGCATTGCGTAACACTCAGGAAAAGGAAGCAGCAGAAAAATTGCTCCCTAAGGTGGCTTCTATGTTGGATAAATTGGCTAAACGTAACATTATTCACAAGAATAAAGCAGCTAATTTGAAGAGTAGTATCACATTACACGTGAACTCTCTTTAGTCCATTCTCCACAGCTTTTAATTGCCGAAATACATAAAAAGGGTTGCCTCCGATGATGTTGGCAACTTTTTTGTGTTTCGAGAGAAGAGGAAACTTATAGCGTTTTCTTGAAAAAATCATTACTTTTGCTTTTGAAAAAGGTGTGATGGGACCTGCCTCTGAAATAAAGGTATGGCTGAGTAACACCGGGTATTAATTATAAATAAGAAAAAACAACATGAAAGTTCTGGAACTTAAAGCAGAAAAGAGAGAAAAAGATGCCGTAGGCAATTTTTTGAAAGACAGTAAACAACTGAGAAGAGAAGGTCGTGTCCCTTGCGTTATCTACGGTGGTGGAGAAAACATCAGTTTTAGTGTAGAAGCCAAAGAATTGAAGGCATTGGTATATACTCCCAACTCTTTCATTGTCGAATTTACTATTGACGGACAAACTGAAAAAGCCGTTTTGCGTGAAATTCAATTCCATCCTGTCAAAGAAGAAATATTGCATATCGATTTCTATCGTGTAATGCCTGGAAAACCTATTGCTATTGACATCCCTGTAAAATTGGAAGGAATTGCAGAAGGGGTAAAACAAGGGGGAAAATTATCCTTGTCAAGACGCAAGTTGAGAGTTTTGGCTTTGGAAGAAAATCTGCCCGATGAATTGAAAATAGATGTTTCCGCTTTGGAACTTGGTAAATCCATTTTCGTAAACGATATTCATATCGATGGATTGCAGATATTGACTCCGGGTACTACCGCCGTTTGTGCTGTCAGAATGACCCGTGCTGCTCGTGGTGCCGCTGCTGCTACCGCCGCTGCTACGGCAAAGAAAAAATAATCGATTTTAAATCGATTCATCGAAGAATGGCATAACGACATTTTTCATTATACCCTCTCAGAATTCCGCTTCGCGCGAAAAAAACTGAGAGGGTTGTTTGTTTAAAAAATAGAACCGTGAAATATTTAATTACAGGATTGGGGAATATCGGTGCGGAATATGCCGATACCCGACACAATATCGGGTTTAAAATATTGGATGCCGTAGCAGAAAAAACTTCCGGGATATTTAAAACAGAGCGTTATGGTGACCTCTGTGAAGTGAAATACAAGGGAAGATCTCTGCTGTTGTTGAAGCCCTCTACTTATATGAATCTGAGTGGTAAGGCTGTAAATTACTGGATGCAGAAGGAAAAAATTGCTCCGGAGAATCTATTTGTCGTAGTCGATGATTTGGCGTTGCCTTTTGGTGCTGTCCGTTTGCGGATGAAAGGGAGTGACGGAGGGCATAACGGATTGAAAAATATTAATGAAATTTTGGGCCATGATCATTATCCGCGTTTACGATTTGGTATTGGAGATGCTTTTCGTAAAGGTGGACAGATTGATTATGTCTTGGGGAAATGGACAGAAGAGGAGCAGACTGCGCTCCCTGAACGTATAACATGGGCCGTAGAAGCCATACTCAGTTATACGGTGATTGGGATGGAACGAACAATGAATTTATACAATAAAAAATAAGAAAATGGCAGAAGGGCAGACAAAGACGATGCGTATAGATAAGTGGCTTTGGTCCGTAAGGATATTCAAAACTCGAGCATTGGCCGCTGACGCCTGCAAACATAATAAAATATGGATAGCAGGGAATCCTGTGAAACCGTCTAAGGAAATTCGGGTAGGCGAGGTCATTGAGGTCCGGAAAATGCCTGTGGTTTATACCTATCGCGTTAAAGCTTATATTGCCAGTCGCATTGGGGCTAAACTATTGCCTGAATATCTTGAAGATTTGACTCCGCAAAGTGAGTTGGACAAGCTGACTCAGAATATCATGTTGGTCATGCATCGGGATCGTGGAACCGGACGCCCTACAAAAAAAGACAGGCGGGAAATAGAATCCCTGATGGATGAATTTTTCGCGGATGATGACGATGATTGGGATGAGTAAATCGGTAAGGAGGGAAAAAAGATGTTTATAGCGAGACAGAAACGTAAGGAAAATATTGCTGAATATATTTTGTATTTATGGCAGTTGGAGGATTTATTAAGAGCGTTGGAATTTAATCCTGACCGGATTTGGTGTGAGATTGTGGAGCCTCAAAAAGAGCTTTCCGATGAACAGAAACAGATGCTCTTTTTCTGGTATATGGATATGGTGAATCTGTTAAAGAGTGAAGGGAAGGCGGAACATGGCCATCTGGAACACACTTTACATTTGATTAATGATTTGTATGATCTCCATTTACGTTTGCAGAAACTTCCTGTGGGGAAAGAGTATGTCCGTTGTTTTGCCCGTTTGGCTCCTGAACTGCCTCGTTTGAAATCTATTCTGGGAAAAGGGGAAATGAATGATATGGAAATCTGTTTTCGCGCACTCTATTCTGTGGTGTTGTTGCGATTAAAAAACAACGACGGTCGCGATACCGCTTATATTAATGATGTTATTGAGCTTATTTCTCCGGTAGTAGCTTTATTGGCTCGAATTTACAAACAGGTGGAAACCGGAGAAATAGACCTTTACAAGGGAATAAAA
>CASFOM010000197.1 GCA_949296295.1 uncultured Alistipes sp.
AAATATATCTTTAACTTTTTAATATACAAATCAATAAATAGTTAAAGGTATGGTAACAAAGATATTAGAACAGATAGAACAAATATCACAAATGTTACAGTCATATAAGCAAGGTGGAACTATGTCTGCTATTGAGCGTGACTTGATTCAGGATAAGTTACGCGGTTTATATGAAATAACGCTTGGGAATTATATTGCTTCAGATACTGTTCATTCTAATAGTAGTTCAGAATCAATATTGAAATCGCCAGAGGAAGGGAACGTCAATCAGGAGAAAGAGGAAGTAATTATTGAAGAGAGAGAAGAGATTGAAAGTAGAGATTGTGAATTATACGATCCTGCCATTGCAGACCCTGGATATAGTTATGATGGAGCATTAAGTACTTATATGAGTCAATCAGAACTCCAATCTGTTTTTACGGATTTGTTCGGTTCAGATGCAGCTTATGCTAACCGTTTTCTTAAGCAATTGGATGAGTTTACAGATTTGGATCAGGCTATTCTATATATCCAGGAAACGATTCCCGAAAAGTTAAATAGTCCTTCGGTTACGGTTTTGGCTGATGCTCTGACTTCAAAATTGGCATAATCGGCTATGGCAAAATTGTTTGTAGTACCTACTCCGATTGGAAATTTGGGAGATATTACGTTTCGGGCTGTTGAAATATTAAAAGCAGCAGATTTGATTTTGGCAGAAGATACACGAACATCGTCTGTTTTATTGAATTATTTATCAATAAAAAAGCCGTTACTCCCGTATCATAAGTTCAATGAACATGGAATTCTTGATCATGTTCTTCAACGGATTGAGGCAGGAAATGATGTGGCATTGGTTTCGGATGCAGGGACACCAGGAATTTCAGATCCAGGTTTTTTATTAGTGAGAGAATGTATTGGTCGAGGTATTGATGTAGAAACATTGCCGGGAGCTACGGCTTTTGTTCCGGCTTTGATTAATAGTGGATTTCCTTGTGATAA
Source organism: uncultured Alistipes sp. (assembly GCA_949296295.1). Lineage (GTDB taxonomy): Bacteria > Bacteroidota > Bacteroidia > Bacteroidales > Rikenellaceae > CASDZK01. Next base: position 979 of record CASFOM010000197.1, read on the forward strand.
GTTTTGTTTTGAAGGTTTCTTGCCTCAAAAAAAGGGGAAGCAAAAGATATTACAACAGTTGTCACAAGAGTCACGAACCATTATTTTTTATGAATCTCCTTATCGAATTATAAAAACGTTGGAGATGATTCGAGATATTTTTCTGCATAATCCTCAAATATCAGTTTCTCGTGAGATATCTAAAAAATTTGAAGAGACTATACGGGGAACAGCAGAGGAACTATTGGCCCATTTCTCCGATAAACCACCTAAAGGAGAATTCGTTGTAGTAGTGGAGGGAAATAAGGCCAATAAAAACATTAAATCAGATTTTATTCATGATGAATCTGAAATAGGTTAATGAAAAACAAACATAGAGGATAATGACAGGAAATACTTGGCAAGTTACTGAGTACGAATTCCGAAAAATACGAAGCGTGTTGTCATAGACAACACGCTTCGTATTTATTTGTGTTTAATTAAGCTAAAAATAGGATTAATAATTGAGCGGATAAAACACGTAAAAACATGGTTAAAGGATAAACGGTAGCATATCCTACAGCGGGCAGGTCATTGTCGGCAGTAGCATTGGAATAAGCTAAAGCAGGAGGGTCTGTGGTGCTGCCTGCTAAAAGCCCCATCAGCGTAAAATAGTTTATTTTAAAAAATGCACGGGCAATAATTCCTGTAATTAACAAAGGTAGTATTGTAATGATTACGCCATAACCAATCCACGCATATCCTCCTCCATCAATGATGGTTGAGACAAATCCTTCTCCTGCCCCCAGTCCTACACCGGCCAAGAATAGAGAGATTCCTATCTCCCGAAGCATTAAATTAGCACTGGCCGTAGTATATGTGACTAATTTGTATTTAGGCCCGAATTTACTTAATAGAATAGATACGATTAATGGACCTCCCGCCAATCCTAATTTGACCGGTTGAGGAATTCCTGGTAGCATGAAAGGAACGCTCCCTAATAAGATTCCTAAAAAAATACCGATGAAAATAGGAACTAAGTTGGGTTCGTGCAATTGTTTTAAAGAATTTCCCAATACTTCAGCAACTTTATCTGTGGCTTCTTCGGTTCCAACTAAAGTTAATTTGTCCCCAACTTGTAACTGTAGCGAAGATTGGGCAACTAAATCTATTCCTGCACGATTGACACGAGTTACGTTTACTCCATAATTCATGCGAAGATTTAATTGTCCTAATCGTTTTCCGTTAATGTCAGATTTTGTGATTATTAATCGTTTTATTACCAGATGACTGTCTAATTTTTCCCATTCTGCACGATGCATAACGATAATTTGTCCCAAGAAAGCCGTAACCGTATCGATGTCCTTTATTGCAGTAACAATAAGTAATTTGTCCCCTTCTTTAATAATTGTTTGCGAGTTAGGAATTTCTACTGTATTGTTATGAAATATTCGGGATATGACAAAATGTTTGTCGATTAAGCGGGTTATTTCTGCAATATTTTTCCCGAATAAAGCAGGGTTCTTAACTACAACAGAAAGATGTTTGGCTCGTTGTTCCTGATTTCCCTCATTAGAATCTTGTTGTTGTTCTTTGCTGAGATTAATTCGGAAAATATAACGAATAATAATAATCGTAAAAATAATACCGATAACACCTAGTGGATAAGCTACTGCATATCCTAATGCAATGGTAGGGTCGTTGGTCCCGGACATATCTGCATAAGCTTGTTGGGCAGCACCTAATCCGGGAGTATTGGTCACTGCTCCAGACAGGATACCTACCATCGTTGTAATAGGTAATCCGGTTATTACATATATGATGTAGGTAATGATTACACCTAATAACACAATGAGTGTCGCTAACATATTAAGGGTTAATCCTCCTTTTTTGAAAGAGGAAAAGAATCCGGGACCTACTTGTAACCCTACTGCATATACGAAAAGAATCAAACCGAATTCTTTTAGAAAGTGTAATGTGTTGGGTTCTATTCTCATTCCGAAATGACTAAAGATGATTCCAATGAAAAGAATCCAGGTCATTCCTAAGGAAATTCCTCCGATTTTTATTTTCCCCAACATAATGCCAAGAGCAATAACCAAGGCAAAAACGAGAGCAGTATGGGCTATCCCTTCTCCAAAGAATAGGTTGCTAATCCAATTCATGATATTTGGTTTTCATAAGTTTATATTGTTCCGATTTTTGAACCATCAACATAAATAGCTGATGATGAATCGGTGTATGGCCAAGACCTTTTCAGGCTGCAAAATTATGAATATTTTATGAAAAAGGATATTTGTGGAACTTTATTTGGATGCTATGAAAAGAGAGATGAACAGTTATTACTGTAAATTGATGGGAGTTATGGTTAAGGTTAATGGTTTTTGTATTCAATTTTTTGTTTTACATTTTTATTTCAGAAAAAGTGAAAAAAGCATTTCCATTGCTTGTCGTAACATTGTTATTAAAGGAACAGGGCGAATTATTCACAATATAAGTCTTCTGGTTGTCTCTTTTTTCAATATTTTGTATGTTATGAAAATACATCGTAAAAGAAGGTTATCCAAATTTATATCCTCTTTTACGATGTATGATTTAAAGAGAAATGTGTTGGTAAATAGAATTTTTGATCTTTTCGGTATTATTCTGTTGTGTAGATATATAATTACCGGGATGAAGATGGTTTTTAATGAGGAATTTCGACATCTATATTGTTTTGTCTTACTCTTGTCGCAATTTCTTGAAATTCGGAGATTCCTTTTTCTGTAAAAAGGGGATAAAAGGAGAATAGAAACAATAGGGCACTTTGATTGATCCCCTTGGCTAATGAATTAGCAGAAATATCTGCTTGTTCAATAGCTGTTTGATTGATCCACCACCGAATAATAAGCGTTTGAACTATTTTATCAATTTCTTTATCTTTTTCCGGTTCATTAATATATTGGTTAATCTGTAAAAGAAAAGAAATCTTATTAAGAACAGGGAGAATGTGTTGTTTTAAAGAACGATGATTGGTTTCGTCGTCCATAATGGTACGGATATCGCCTCCTCTAAACATTACGACTCCCCGATAATCATATATTAGTTTACAAATACTCCGGAGAATTAAAAACGACTGTTTTAAATCCAACATTTTGGAGAACATGATATCATATGTGTCTAATTTTGTAAGAAACTTTTCCCATAAGACGATACAAATATCTTCTTTTTTGGAAAAATGATATGTAATATTTCCGGGACTCAGAGACAATACAGAGGCCAAATTGTCTATTCTAAAATCGACAACTCCGATGTTGTTAATTAGTTCCAAAGATTTTGACAGAATAATGTTTCTGGTGGAATTATCTTTGTTTTTTAAGTTATTTTGTCCGGCCTTTTTCATGATGTTTTTATTGAGTGATTGAAGAAATGCCTGTTAATTGCTTTTGTCCTTTTTCTGTCAGAAAGGGAATTAGAGGTCGTAAAATTACGTGAGCATATTTATTGGCCATTATTTCACTTTCTTTGTTTTTGTTTTTTGAAGTTTTTTTGTCAGCATAGAAAAATACAGCGTGATTTATGGACCATCCTATTCCTGTAAATTGGAGCAAGAAGGTCATCTCTTTCAAAAAAGGATCGTTGATTTTGTTTATATATCCATTTTGTGACAGGTATTCTATGTTTTGAAAAAATTGTTCTTTTGCTTTTTTTCGGAAAGTTTGATTTGTTTCGATTCCTTTTTGAATTACCCCGAGATCCCCCATTCTGAAACATACGATTCCTTTATATTTATAAAATACGCCGATTAGGAATCGGTAGAACAGAAAAAGTTGTTTTATATCAAGCAATGGAGTGATGTAATGTTCTGTTGCTGCTGTTATTTCTCTATTGCACAGTTCCCACAATGCATTACTGATGTCTTCTTTTTTGGGGAAATGATAAGTGATGTTTCCGGGGCTTAGTCCTAAAGAAGCAGCTAAAGTGTCAATACGAAAATCGACCATTCCGGTTTTATTGATAATTTCGTTGGCTTTGTATAAGATAATCTGTTTCGTTGATTCTCCAGACTCTTTCATGGAAGTCAGTATTTCCTTGCTTTTTGTCTCTTTTTTCATAATATTTGGTGCTCTTTATTTGCTTTGCAGTTATAATTTGGAATGGTTGTAATTTCATTTTGAAATAAAAAAACAGAACCAAATCAGATAGATCAATGCTTTAGCATAAGATTTTCTTAGGAAATACAAAAACCTTTCCATTATAGGAAAAATATATGATAAAAAGATGTTATAATTACATTTGATTATCATATCTTTGCAGAAATATCATTTAATTACAGTGCTATGTATTCTGAAATTAAGACTTATTTGGAGACTGAGTTGGCTTCAATAAAAGAAGCAGGTCTTTATAAAAATGAACGGATTATTACTTCTCCGCAGAAGGCTGAAATCAAAGTAAATCAGACTATTGACGTTTTGAATTTCTGTGCCAACAATTATTTAGGATTATCTGATCATCCTCGATTGATTCAAGCCGCTAAAGAAATGATGGATAAAAGAGGCTTTGGGATGTCATCGGTTCGTTTTATTTGTGGAACGCAGGATATTCACAAAGAGTTGGAAAAAGCGATAGCGGATTATTTTGGGACGGAGGATACGATTTTATATGCAGCATGTTTTGATGCCAATGGAGGTGTTTTTGAACCTTTATTGTCAGAACAGGATGCCATTATTTCAGATGCATTGAACCATGCTTCCATAATAGATGGTGTTCGTCTTTGTAAGGCTAAGCGGTATCGGTATGCGAATGCAGATATGAATGAATTGGAAGAGGCTTTGAAATTGGCTCAGGCTCAACGTTTTCGTATTATTGTTACCGATGGGGTCTTTTCTATGGATGGTAATGTAGCTCCTTTGGACAAGATTTGTGCTTTGGCAGAAAAGTATAATGCGAGGGTTATGGTTGATGAGTGTCATTCAGCCGGTGTTGTAGGGGCTACTGGACGAGGGATCACAGAATTATATGGATTACGCGGTAAAATAGAAATTCTTACAGGTACCTTGGGTAAGGCTTTTGGAGGAGCAGTGGGCGGTTTTACTACGGGTAAAAAAGAGATTATAGATATGTTACGTCAGCGTTCTCGTCCTTATTTGTTCTCCAATTCTATTCCTCCAGCAGTTGTTGGTGCGTCATTGGAAGTCTTTAAGATGTTGGGAGAATCAAATGCTTTGCATGATAAATTAAGCGCTAATGTAGCTTATTTCCGGGAAGGCATGATTCAGGCAGGTTTTGATATTAAACCAACACAGTCGGCTATTTGTGCCGTTATGTTGTATGATGCTCGGTTGTCTCAGGAATTTGCGGCAAAACTGTTGGATGAGGGTATTTATGTTACAGGATTCTATTATCCGGTAGTGCCGAAAGGAGAGGCGCGTATTCGGGTACAAGTTTCGGCCGGACATGAGAGAGTACATTTGGATCGTTGTATCGCAGCTTTTGTTAAGGTGGGTAAAGAATTGAAAGTTATCAAATAAGTATTGTTTTTTTGATTAAAAGGATGTATGTGTACATTTTATTGTATGCATACATCCTTTTTTATTGAAGGGAGATTGTTCTTTTTAGTTTTTGAACCCTTAAAAAGGGTATTATATTGTTATGAATAGTATTTTTTTTTTGAAAGATTGTTATTTAATAGATTTTTTTGTATCTTTACACCCAAATTCTTTAAATATATATTATAATGGCAAAGTATAACGTAGACACGATTGATCAAAAGATCTTAAGACATTTGATTAGTAATGCACGTATGCCTTTCCTTGAAATAGCTCGTGAATGCGGTATTTCCGGAGCGGCAATTCATCAGCGTGTGAAGAAATTGGAAGAGGGAGGAGTAATTACCGGTTCTCGTTTGGAAATCGATCCTAAAGCATTGGGTAATGATGTATGTGCCTATGTAGGTATTCAAATTTCACAATCCAATTTTTATCACGATGTGATTGAAGCATTGAAGAGTATTCCAGAAATTGTAGAATGTCATTTTATTACCGGGAAATATTCAATTTTCATTAAATTGTATTGTAAGGATAATGAACATTTAATGAATGTTATTTTGAATATTATTCAGGAAATTCCAGGTGTTTCTCAAACGGAAACGTTCTTGTCTTTGGATCAATCTTTTGAACGCCAGGTAAGCGTTAATTCCAATATCGAACCAAAAAGATCGAGATAACGAATAGAGATGTCGTTAATTTTGTCGATTGAGACGGGTACAGATATTTGTTCGGTTGCTTTAGCTAAATGCGGCCGACTAATATCTCTTCGGGAAAGCGAAGAAGGGAGAAATCATGCGCAGAATTTGGCATTGTTTGTCAAGGAGATTTTAGAGGAGAATGAACTTTCTGCTGATGATTTGGATGCTGTTGCGGTAGGAGAAGGACCAGGATCATATACGGGATTGCGTATTGGGGTATCGATGGCAAAAGGTATTTGTTATGCTTGTGGATTGCCATTGATAGCAGTTGGGTCTTTGCAATCGTTGGCAGTAGTTGCGTTGGAGGATTATGACGCAGGTTTGATAGATATAGATGACATTGAAGGGAGTATTTTGTGCCCGATGATTGATGCTCGTCGCATGGAGGTATATGCGGGATTATATGATGTTTCTTTACGAACATTGTCAGAAGTAAAAGCGTATATCATAGATAAGAATTCATTTGCAGAATACAAAGATTCAGCTCATTTTATTATTTTTGGTAATGGAGCTACAAAATGTCGCGATGTGATGGAGTTGTCCAATTTGGAGTATTGCTCCGTAACACCGTCAGCACGAGGTATGGTGAAGTTGGCGCAGCAGGCATTTGAACGTAAGGAATTTCAGGATGTAGCTTATTTTGAACCCTTTTACCTGAAAGATTTTGTAGCAGGGGTTTCTAAAAAAAATATTTTGAAAAAGTAATCCTTTGTCTTGGATACATATAAGATAAATTCACAACGAAGTTTTTTTCTTTGTTGTGAATTTTGTTTTGCTCGGATTAATAAGATTGTATGTTTGTCCGGCAAATTGAGTTATTTTTGCATGAAGGTAAAATCGTAATTTATGGGAAAAAAACTGTTCGACTTAAAAGCGGAACATGCTGAAAGAGTTTATATAAAAGGAATATTACCAGGTGTTTCTGTTGGGATGAAGCAGGTAAATCTGCAAAATGGTGAAAAAGTATTGTTGTATGATACTTCAGGAGTTTATGCTGAAGAAGGTTTTGAGACAACGATAGAAAAGGGTATTCCTAAAAAAAGAGCGGAATGGATAGCATCCCGTTTTGAAAAAGACGGGGAACAGCATACTCAATTGTGGTATGCAAGGCAGGGGATTATTACACCGGAAATGGAATATGTGGCTATACGGGAAAATCAAGGTTCTAAGTCGGCTGAGCGAATTACTCCTGAATTTGTCAGGAGTGAAATAGCTGCCGGGAGAGCCATTATTCCTGCAAATTATAAGCATCCGGAAGCAGAACCTATGATTATTGGGCGGAATTTTTTGGTTAAGGTGAATGCTAATATAGGAAACTCTGCATTAGGCTCTTCTGTTGAAGAAGAAGTGGAAAAAGCTCTTTGGGCAATCAAGTGGGGGGCAGATACAGTAATGGACCTTTCTACGGGAGCTGATATTCACAAGACGAGAGAAGCGATATTGCGAAACGTTCCGGTACCGGTAGGAACGGTCCCTATGTATCAGGCATTGGAAAAGGTGAATGGAAATGTAGAAAACCTTTCATGGGAGATTTTTAAAGAGACCTTGTTGGAACAATGCGAGCAAGGTGTCGATTATTTTACTATCCATGCGGGAATTTTGAAAAAACATATTCCATTAGCTGTTAAACGGGTGACAGGGATTGTTTCTCGGGGAGGATCTATTATGGCCAAATGGATGAGTATTCATAATGAGGAGAATTTCTTATATACCCATTTTGAAGATATTTGCTGTTTGTTGAAAAAGTATGATGTAGCTTTTTCATTGGGGGATGGTTTGCGCCCGGGTTCTATTGCGGATGCGAATGATGCTGCTCAATTTGGAGAGTTGGAAACTTTGGGGGCATTGGCAAAGATTGCATGGAAACATGATGTACAAGTCATGATAGAAGGACCAGGTCATGTACCAATGCATAGAATTAAAGAAAATATGGATTTACAGCTTGAGAAATGCTCTGAAGCTCCTTTTTATACTTTAGGTCCATTGGTGTCGGATATAGGTGCAGGTTATGACCATATCACTTCGGCCATAGGAGCAGCAATGATAGGTTGGTTAGGTACGGCAATGTTGTGCTATGTGACTACTAAAGAACATTTAAGTCTTCCGAATAAGGAAGATGTGAGAGAAGGGGTGGTAACCTTTAAGTTGGCAGCACATGCTGCAGATATTGCGAAGGGACATCCAGGGGCTTCTTGTCGAGACTGGCAGATGAGTCGGGCAAGGTATGATTTTCGTTGGCAGGATCAATTTAATTTGTCCTTGGATCCGGAACGTGCCAGGAAATTTCATTTTGATATGATTCGGGACAAAGGACGAAATAATGATTTTTGTGCCATGTGTGGCCCTAATTTTTGTGCCATGCGTATCACTAAATCCATAGAAGAATCCTAAAATGATATTTTTTATAATTATTAGGAAACATTGTCGGAAGTTGATACAAATAATTTAAAATTGTATTTTATTGATTTATATGGTTTTATATTTATTTGTAGAAAAAAATATAAAAAAAGTGATAAAAAAATTTGGAGCGTATAAAAAACTTCGTACCTTTGCATCCGCAATGACGAAATAAATGCTCTTTGTTATAAAGGGAAACAAAAAATATTTGGATGTTTCAAAAATTGAATTTATCTTTGTCATCCGTTTCCTCTCCATGTTGAGAGGGAGATAGAATTGGAAAAAAGTTCTTTGATATACTGATTGAAAGGAAAATGTTAGCACAAAACAATTAAAGTCAATTTTTTTGTTTTTCAGGTAGTCAGGAAGCTCTAAAAAATATTATTTAATTTATATACAATGGAGAGTTTGATCCT
>CASFOM010000198.1 GCA_949296295.1 uncultured Alistipes sp.
CTGTGATTCTGTTTATTCTCGTTTCTAAATGACATAATGAGAATTTTTAATATTTATCTATTTGCAAAGTTTTTCTGCGGAATAATTACCACAGAAAAACTTTCGAAACATGATTTAATCCAATTTTACACTCAATGCCAATCCGCGCAACTCGTGCAAAAGTACATTCAGAGATTCTGGAACACCTGCTGCTGGCAAATTATCTCCCTTGACAATCGCTTCATAAGCCTTCGCACGTCCCATCACATCATCGGACTTAATGGTCAAAATTTCTTGAAGAATATTGGATGCACCGAAAGCTTCAAGTGCCCAAACTTCCATTTCCCCAAAACGCTGACCTCCAAATTGTGCCTTACCACCTAACGGTTGTTGTGTAATCAAAGAATATGGACCAATAGAACGTGCATGCATCTTGTCATCTACCATGTGGCCTAATTTCAACATATAAACCACACCTACCGTAGCTGGTTGGTCAAAGCGTTCTCCTGTTCCTCCATCATACAAATAAGTACGTCCACTTGCCGGAACTCCCGCTTTTTCCGCATATTCATTAATCTGTTCCAGAGATGCCCCGTCAAAAATCGGCGTTGCAAATTTCAATCCCAATTCATGACCGGCCCAGCCTAATACTGTTTCGTAAATCTGGCCCAAGTTCATACGTGACGGCACACCCAACGGATTCAAGACAATATCCACGATAGAGCCATCTTCCAGGAACGGCATATCTTCATCCCGAACAACACGAGCTACAATCCCTTTGTTTCCATGACGACCTGCCATTTTATCTCCTACGCGAAGTTTTCTCTTCTTCGCAATATAAACTTTGGCCAACTGGATAATACCTGATGGTAACTCATCCCCATTTGAAATACTGTGTTTTTCACGTTTTAACTGGGCATCCAACTCCTTATACTTAATAATGTAGTTATTGATTAACTTCTTAACCAATTCGCTTTCATGTTTGTCAGAAGTCCAATTTAATGGGTTGATGTTCAAGTAGTCTATTGAAGAAATAACTTTTTCCGTAAATGTTGTTCCTGCATCCACGACTACCATTCCTAAATAATCTACAATATTGCCGGAAGTCTTCCCTTTCAGAAGTTTAATCAATTTCGAAATCAGAATAGATTTCAAATCTTCTGTATCTTTCAGGAACTTGGCTTCTGTCTTTTCAAGCAAGGCTTTTTCTGCCTGTTTGCTCTTTTTGGAATCTTTATTGGCCCGACTAAATAATTTACGGTCTATAACCACTCCATACAAGGAAGGTTGCGCTTTCAAGGAAGCATCTTTAACATCTCCTGCCTTGTCTCCGAAAATAGCACGTAACAACTTTTCTTCAGGAGAAGGATCCGATTCACCTTTCGGTGTAATCTTACCCACCAAAATATCTCCCGGTTTCACATTAGCCCCTATGCGAATAATTCCATTTTCATCCAAATCACGCGTAGCATCTTCACTCACATTGGGAATATCCGACGTTAATTCTTCCACGCCCCGTTTGGTATCACGAACCTCCATAATATACTCATCCACATGTACGGAAGTATAAATGTCGTCACGAACCAAACGTTCGGAAATCACAATAGCATCCTCGAAATTATATCCCTTCCAAGGCATGAAGGCTACTTTCAGATTACGTCCCAAAGCCAATTCTCCGTTTTCGGTAGAATATCCCTGAGTCAATATCTGACCTTTCACTATTTTATCCCCTTTTCGGACAATCGGTTTCAAAGTAATAGAAGTACTTTGATTCGATTTACGGTATTTGGGCAAACGATAAATGGTAATTTCAGGATCAAAGCTAACAAAACGTTCTTCCTCTGAAATATCATATTTCACATGTATTTCCTTCGCATCGGAGAAAACAACTTCTCCATCACGTTCTGCAACAATTTGTACCCGACTATCTCGGATAACTTCACTTTCCAATCCCGTTCCTACAATAGGCGCTTCCGATCTTAACAAAGGTACTGCCTGACGCATCATGTTCGATCCCATAAGGGCTCGGTTAGCATCATCATGTTCCAAGAACGGAATCAAAGAAGCTGCAATAGAAGCAATCTGGTTGGGTGCCACATCCATCATTTGAACCTCTTGAGCCGTTACTGTCGGGAAATCCCCGTTGAAACGAGCCTTAATTTTATCCGGTTCCAAGAAATTTCCTTCGCTATCAAGAGGAGCGTTGGCCTGTGCAATCACCAAATCATCCTCTTCTTCTGCACTCAGATAAACAATACCTGAAGGAGACAAATCAACCTTACCGTCCACAACCTTACGATAGGGCGTTTCAATAAAGCCCATATCACTGATTTTGGCATAAACACACAGTGACGAAATAAGACCGATATTCGGACCTTCGGGTGTTTCAATAGGACAAAGACGTCCGTAATGCGTATAGTGTACGTCTCGCACTTCAAATCCTGCACGTTCACGAGAAAGACCACCAGGACCTAAAGCAGACAATCGACGTTTATGCGTCAATTCTGCCAATGGGTTAGTCTGATCCATGAATTGAGACAACTGATTCGTCCCAAAGAATGAATTGATAACCGAGGAAAGAGTTTTAGCATTAATCAAATCAACCGGGGTAAACACTTCATTATCCCGTACATTCATACGTTCCCGTATTGTACGCGCCATACGAGCAAAGCCTACACTGAACTGGTTAGCCAACTGCTCTCCCACAGTACGTACACGACGATTACTCAAATGGTCAATATCGTCAATATCGGTTTTGGAATTGATTAACGCAATCAAATATTTAATAATAGAAATCATATCCTCCTTCGTCAATACTTTGATCTCAGGATCGATATTATTTCCTAATTTCTTATTCAAACGGTAACGTCCTACTTCACCAAGATCGTAACGCTTATCTGAGAAGAACAATTTGTCAATTACGTCACGAGCTGTTGCTTCATCGGGTGGTTCAGAGTTACGCAATTGTCTGTATATGTAAACAACCGCTTCCTTTTCCGAGTTACAACGGTCCTTTTGTAAGGTATTGGATACAATGGAATAATCGGTAGTGTTCTGACCTTCCCGATACAACAAAATGGATTTCACTCCGGATTCCAAAATGTCTTCAATATGTTCCTCTTCCAATATCACTTCGCGTTCAATCAAAATATCGTTACGCTCTATGGAAACGACTTCTCCGGTATCCTCATCCACAAAATCTTCTACCCAACTTTTCAAAACCCGAGCCGCCAATTTCCGGCCAATAGATTTTTTCAAATTGGCTTTGGTTACTTTCACTTCGTCTGCCAAATCGAAAATTTCCAGAATCATCTGGTCACTTTCATATCCTATGGCACGCAACAAAGTCGTAACCGGTAATTTCTTCTTACGATCGATATAAGCATACATTACATTATTAATATCGGTCGCAAATTCAATCCATGACCCCTTGAAAGGAATAATACGGGCAGAATACAATTTTGTTCCATTCGAATGAATACTCTGACCGAAAAAGACTCCTGGAGAACGATGCAACTGCGATACAATCACACGTTCAGCCCCATTAATAATGAATGTACCCCGTGGTGTCATGTAAGGTACCATACCAAAATAAACATCCTGTACAACTGTATCAAAATCTTCATGTTCAGGATCGGTACAGTACAATTTTAATTTCGCTTTTAATGGAACACTATAAGTTAATCCACGTTCCAAACATTCTTCCATAGAATATCTGGGTGGATCAACATAATAATCGATAAATTCCAACACGAAATTATTTCGAGTGTCTGTAATGGGGAAATTTTCCAAGAAAACCTTGTATAAGCCTTCATTCTTGCGATTCTCAGGCGTTGTATCAAGTTGAAAGAAATCATGGAATGATTTAAGCTGTATCTCCAGAAAATCAGGATATTCCATCCAATTATTAATGGAAGAAAAGCTAATACGATGATTTTTTGTGTTCAAAGACATGGTATCCAAGATTTGTTGAAGTTCTTTTTATTAATCCCGTCCGCTAAAACAATCTTTCAAAACACAGAAATTAACGAACGAGTAGTTTTTTTATCTGCAACAAGTTTGTTCAGATGTATATAATCATTTGAATATCAGAAAAATAATCAAGACATTCAATCGTCTTCAAAATAGACCATTTAGAAAGACGAGAAAAGGTATAGAACCAATTTTCATCGATTCTACACCTGTTGGATTCTCTTTGGAGTAAGAATAAACTTACTTAACTTCAACTTCAGCTCCAGCTTCTTCCAAGTGAGCTTTCAATGATTCTGCTTCTTCTTTTGAAACTCCTTCTTTCACTGCTTTAGGAGCTCCGTCAACCAATTCTTTTGCTTCTTTCAAGCCAAGACCGGTCAATTCTTTAACGGCTTTAACTACCTGCAATTTAGCTGCACCTGCTGATTTCAAGATCACATCAAAAGAGGTCTTTTCTGCAGCAGCCTCAGCAGCACCACCTGCAACAGGGCCGGCAACTGCAACAGCAGCAGCAGCGGGTTCGATACCATACTGGTCTTTAAGA
>CASFOM010000199.1 GCA_949296295.1 uncultured Alistipes sp.
ATAATGTTGTGCAGGACATCGAGAGCATACCTCCCCAATCACTTCCGCCATCACTTCAGGCGATACGGAGTTATGTTTTTCCGAAAAGTTTTTCAACACCTGACGTGTTCCGTCAGGCAAGATACGAAACAGTTGAGGATTTTCATAAGGGGTATCCAAATAGACCACCACAGCAGCAGACTTTTCCGACATGTTCCGGACCGCTGCTTCTATATCGGCCAGATTGGAGTATGCATACGAATAAAGATTATTGTCAGCAGCCATATATACGAGCAGAGTTCGTTTCCAGGGCCCCTGTTCTGGTTTCTCTGAATCGGAAACATCCTTAACACATGCGGTACATATAACCAAGAAACAACAACACAACCATTGTATCCATACCACATTGTTTTTTTCTCCTGTTTTCATTCTATTTTTCTGATTTATGAAAATATTGAGAATCATAAAAAAACAAAGAGGTTAACCTCTCTCAGTAGAAGCAACCTCTTTGTTGACCCACCAAGATTCGAACTTGGAACGACAGAACCAAAATCTGCTGTGTTACCATTACACCATGGGTCAATAGATTTTCCGTTTTGAAACGGATATTGACTTTTGTCGGTGCAAAGATACACACTTTTTATAATTCTACAAATTTTATACCCATTTTTCAACAATTTCAGAAACATTCTTTTTTCCAAACGATATTAAAAGGTCCCGTAACCTTCTGAATATCCTTTCTTTTCTGAATCTGATTTCTCTCTCTATAATTTTTTCATCATCACCCGGATTGTCGTACCTTTCCCAATTTCTGATTCCGCAACGAAGATCCGTCCTTTATGATATTCCGTAATAATTCTCCGACTAAGGGAAAGTCCCAATCCCCATCCTCTTGTTTTGGTGGTATATCCAGGATTGAAAATTCGTTTGAAATTGGATTTTGCAATTCCTTTTCCTGTATCTTTTACATCCAAATAAATCCACTTGTCATCATCATATATAGCGACATCAATCACTCCTTTTCCCTGTAAAGCATCCAGCGCATTTTTCAACAGGTTTTCCACCACCCATTCAAACAGGGCCTCATTGACCAATGCCTGCAAAGGAGCAGAAACAGAAGTATTGAATCGCAACTCCACGTTCTTAGGTACCCGGGTACGGAAATAGACCACGGCATTATTGACAATTTCATACAAGTTACGAGGGACAAACAGATTGGAAGAACCAATCTTTGAGAAACGGTCCACCACCTTCAGCAAACGGGTAATATCCTTATTCATCTCTTCAATAACAAAAGGTTCCACCTGCTGACTTTTCAAATACTCAATCCAGCCAAGCAAAGAAGAGGTTGGCGTTCCCAACTGATGAGCCGTCTCCTTAGCCATTCCCACCCATACACGATTCTGTTCACTCTGTTTTGAAGTTCGGAAAGTAATAAAAGCGAACATGATAAAGATACAGATTACGCTAAGTTGCACATAGGGGAAATAGCGTAACATGGTCAATAAAGAAGACTGACTGTAAAAGATATATAATTTTTTAGGAGTACCGGTTCTTCCGTCACTCACAGTTAATTCAATATGTTCGCGTTGAGGATCACTGACCATTTTTTCGACCTCCTTACGCAATCGCACAGGATCTTTAAGAATATCGGGATCGACATTCCGGGATTGTAAAACATTCAAATGTTCATCCGTAACAATAGAAGGGATGGTATTGTTATTTTCAACAATCTCCCCTATTAAGAAAGTCAAATCTTTCTCTCCGACATGATTTTCCGCTGAACGGCTGGCAATCAACATGGCCTGAGACCAAAGATGAATTTCTTTTTTTTCTTTTATTTTCAATTCATTGGCGATATAATTGGTAAAGGCCAATGAGCAAAAGCCAATAATGAGGCCTACACTGATAAAAATTAATTTTCGACGATACCCGCTGACAGAATTGGAGATACGTATTGTTTTAATCATCCTCATAGTTTGTATGCATTTATCATTTTCAGGGACTCTTGTTTTCGAAGCATTCCCCACTACCTCATATTCCTTTTACAGCATGATTCTTCAAGAAGCATGAACTGTTCCAACTTATTTCATAAGTTCCAGAAAGGGCCCCAGCCAAAGGTAATTAATATTCAAGAGGTTTCAAAATTTATGAAAAGCGCCTATCTTTGTCAAATAAATTACAGGGTTCGGTGGAAGAAAACCAATCAAATGCAATAACCTTTCCTTTAGAAGGGACATCAGGTCCGTTTGCCGATTTTCCTTTATATACGGCAGGGGACACTATTCCTGCGAAACAGACCGATATTCAAGGAATTTTCGGTACTGAAGCACAACTGTTGCCTCATTCGAGCCATAGTCTTCAATCCCCGGAAGCGGTAGGATCTTTCGAAGAAGAGGTCGTTTTATACTCCTCAGCAATCGTCCTGTTTCTTTTCTATTGCCTCATGGTACGACGTTACGGATACATCATTCCTGTTCTGTTCAAATCCGTCTTTTACAAACGTTCTTCGATGAAATTAAAAGACTCTTTGGATGTCAACATATCGGATATGCTGACCTTGGGGACACTATTGTTTCTTTTATGTCTTTCCGTTATTGTCTATACGGCCCTTGGCAATATGGGAGGCTTCGATCACTCCCCTTTACTCGCTCTGTGGTTTATTCCCGGGATGTTGGTTGCCTTGGGAGGGGTATGTCTTTTCCGAGCACTGTTTCACGTAACGGCAGGATGGTTGGGAAATAAAAAAACTTTTCTGCATGAGATTCGTTTTTACAACAAAATTCGTTTCACCTTCTGGTCTGTATGGCTGACTCCATTGGTTCTTTTATGTTGCTTCACTCCTCCCCATTTGTTTCAATATACAATTTATATCATATTATTTAGTTTGGTAATTCTATTGATTCAGCATATAATAGAACTCTATCAATTATTTATCAGGGAGAAAATTTCATTTTTGCAATACATTTTGTATTTTTGCACCGTTGAATTGCTTCCGGTCAGTTTCCTGATTGTCTATACATTAAGGGAATGGGCTGCCTTCTAAAGAAGAAATAAAAACAATAACAACAGATATATATCACATTGAAAACCAACCGTATTTTAATTTCACAACCAGCTCCTGTTTCGCTTGAGAAATCGCCATTTCGGGATCTGATAGAAAAGGACAAGATTGACGTTGTATTTGCACCGTTCATCAAAGTCGAAGGTATTTCAGCCAAAGATTTTCGGGCACAACGAGTAAATATATTGGCTCATACGGCCGTTATTTTTACGAGTCGCACCACCATCGATAATTTCTTCCGCATCTGTGAAGAGTGCCGGATTACAGTACCGGAAGACATGAAATATTTTTGCGTAACAGAATCGATTGCTCTCTATTTACAGAAATACATTGTTTACCGGAAACGCAAGATATTTTTTGGGAAAGGAGCTTTTGCCGATTTGGTAGATATTGTAGTCAAGCACAAGGAAGAGAAATTTCTCGTTGCCTTGTCGGATCCTCATAAGCCGGAAATTCCTCAAACTTTGGACAAGGCGAAAATCAAATATGACAAAGTAATTTTAGCCCGGACAGTAAGTACAGACGTACGGGAAAAAGTAGGAGATTTAAAACAATATGATTTATTAGTCTTCTATTCTCCTTTTGAAATTACGTCACTGCTCAATAATTTTCAAGCAGAGTTAAGTTCCGATGTCCGCATAGCCACTTTCGGAACAGGGACAGCGAAAGCAGCCTACAATGCAGGTCTTAATGTATGTGTACTGGCACCCACGCGAGAATTTCCATCCATGGGAATGGCCATCAGCAACTATATAGCACAGATACGTAAAGGCTCACCCATTGACACTTCTTATATTCAAGAGTACATCCAAGAGGATCATCAGAAAAATGAAGAATTGATAGCCAAAGTCAAGATTATCTCCAAGGCGAAGAAGAGTGTAAAGAAAAAGTCAAGTTCTTCCAAAAAGGAAGGTAGCGTAAAATCATCTTCATCAAAAACCAACGGCATGGCCTCTTCTACAAAAATGGTTAAAAACAATCTTTAATCTGTTTTCATTTTGAACACAGAATATCCATATAAAACGTTCGGCTTTTCCAAAGCTGAACGTTTATCTTCTTCTCAGGAAATAGACTCCCTGTTTCGCAACCATGAGAGTTTCTTTTCTTATCCCTTTAAATGTATTTACAGGGCAACCCCCTCTTCCCGCCCGTTGCTTCAGGTATTGATTTCCGTAGGTAAAAAATATCACAAACGCGCCATTCGTCGGAATACGGTACGACGACGAGGGAAAGAGGCTTTTCGACTTAACAAACAAATCTTCTACAACCTTTATACGGTTACTCCTTCGACGAGAAAGTATCATATTCAAGCCATATTCATTTACATTGGAAAAGAGGAAGAAAATTTCAGTACCATCGAAGATGGAATCAAAAAAGCATTACATACTTTGGCGGCAACGGTTTCGGCAGATAACAATTTTTCTCCCTCTGCTGTTGATTAAATTCTACCAACAAGCCATCTCACCCTTTCTTCCTCCTTCCTGCCGTTTTACTCCCACCTGCTCCTCGTATGCTCTGGAAGCATACCGACGTTACGGTTTTCTCAAAGGGAGCTGGCTGACTCTAAAACGACTTTCCCGCTGCCATCCCTGGGGAGGCAGCGGTTATGATCCTGTTCCCTGACTTCTTTATCAGAAAGGATATCCAATAGCCAGATGAAACCCTAATCCCTCACCAAACTTCTGAATATTATAATACCGAGGTTTGTCGGGGTTAGGATAAGGGGTATGCAATCCAATCCCCAAATCGGCCCTCAACACCAAATAACTAATATCATATCGTAACCCGAATCCTGTTCCCAGAGCAATCTCTCTCCAAAATCCTTTTGCCTGCAACTGTCCTCCAGGACGCTGAGGATCGGCACGTAACAGCCAGACATTTCCTGCATCCAGAAAGACAGCTCCATGCAATCGTCCCATCAATTTAAATCGGAATTCCACATTGGCTTCCAACTTAAAATCCCCGGTCTGGTCCAAATAACCGTTTGGTTCATCCTGAGGAGGCCGATAACTCCCGGGTCCCAAAGAACGAATGGTAAAAGCGCGGATACTGTTTGCCCCGCCAATATAAAACTGCTCGCTATAAGGCAATACGGAAGAGTTGCCATAAGCATATCCGGCTCCTACCATGAAGCGAGAGACCAACCAGTTTTCCCCTGTGCCTATACGATAATAGAACCGGGCTTCAGCTGTTCCCTTGATAAATTGAGAAAAGGGGACACCAAACAACTGTTTGTCTCTTCGTCGTCGGGTCAATTCCATTACTCCGGAAAGAATATTCCCGGCTGAAACAGCAGTTGTCTGCCAAATGAACCTCCTGCTCCTGTTGCTTCCAAAAGTTTTATCGAAGGTATAGGCATATCCCATGGAAGGGATAAACTGATCTTCAAAACTAAGAGCAATGGCCGGATTCTTTTGCATGGTTTCATCAAAAGAAGGGGATGTACTCAACAAATCGTTAAATACCAACTTAAAAGGAGTAAATGAATGGGAGCTGTAAGGAGAAGTTTGAAAATCATAGGCAGCCGAGCCGTTAAAAGAGATCAAATGAAAAAAGCGAGCCCGATTCATCAAATCCGCCCCGAGTTTAAAATTCGTCCGGGCAGGATAAGGTAAATTACGATTTCCAAATCCGGGCGCCAATACCCTTGGGATGGCCAACGAAGCATTTAATCCAAATTCATACGAATTCAACCGGGCAGCTTTCTCCGTTGTTTTCCGTTTTCCCGTTTGCCATTCATATCCCCCCGTAAGACGAACAGAAAAGACCTCCCCTCCATGAAATACATTCTTATTACGAATCATGAAATTCAAGCCGGGTCCGACATAACTATTCGATTTTGAAGATACATCCGCTTCAAATTCCGCCTCCAAAGGAATATCCAACGCTGCCGTAATATAAACATTCAAGGTATCGGACTGATTCAGCGTATCGGCAGGAGCCACTGTCAGATTCACGGAGTTGAATATCCCCAACCTGTTCAAATTGTCCTGAGAACTGTTTTGTTCCCTCACCGTAAACAACTCTCCTTTATGAATATCGATACATCCGGCCAACACCCGAGGCCGTACCTTTAAAGGTTGCTGGTAACGAATATCTATTCCGTTGTATTGCATGGTATCAGGCGTTCCTTTCGAAGGATTATGCAATGAAACCAATATTTGGCCGACATGATAAGCCCGTAATGCTTCAGGAGGAACTCCATCCCTGAGTTTCATCCGTAAATCAACCGTTTTCCCCGGCCCGGTAGTATCCGCCTGATATTCGATATATTCCGGACGGAAATAGTAATATCCCTTATTTCGTAATACATTGGTAATTAAAGTTCGTTCCGCTGTCAAAGTATCCAGATTGTACTGAGCCCCCTTCACTATTGTCGTTGTACGGCGCAGACTGTCTATCCAGACATTCATCTCTCCGGGTAAAACGAGATAAGAGACACTGTCATAAACATAAGGATCAGGCACTTGTACCCGATAAATAATCCGGGCTTTTTGAGGATTCTGTTTCCGGGGCAACAATTCATACTCGGAGACAGCGCCGAAATAGCCTCTATTATTCAATATCTCTTCTACTACGTTCAATCTCAAATCAGGCCGTACGGTGGATACCAATACAGGTTCCTTAGCCAATTTTCCGTACAACCAATAGCGGAATCCCTTTTCTTTTGGAGTATATAAATAGTTATACGCCCATAATCCAACAGGGAAAGGGGTTCGCCAATAGGGGGCATACAAAGGATTGTTAGGAGCGACATTCAAAGGAGCTTTTGCAGCAGCTATGGCCTCCGAGGGATACTCACCGGCCCCCTTATGGGTAAAAATCATTTTTTTCACTCCGGTATAAAGGAGTTCGTCATCAGCCAAACGCCTTGTAGTAGAACAGCTGTAAACCAACATCAGTCCCAACAACCCAATGAGTCCATATCGATTACTTTTCATACTCCGTATTTCTAAGAGGTTCTACCATAGGCTGCGTCGTTACATTTCTACTCGTATCCTGAGCATTCTGTACCCGATTCCCCATTTCAGAAATTTTCTTTTCCTTCCTTTTTTCACGATTTTCCTGTCGTTCCTGCCGATTGCGTGTCAAACGAAACAGGTCGCGAAGCCGCAACAACTTTTTCCGAGTAACAAAACCAAATCCGGTTTCAGTAATTTCGCCTTCCAAAATACTCTCATATCCGGTATGCCGGAACACTTTGAGGAACATATTATCCCTTCGGGAAAACATATATTCCAAAGAGATGTCATCCACCAGGTTCTCCTTTAAGTTTTCATTCGGATCGCTGTCACTGCTGTATTTCCCTCCAATAACAGCCCGTACCTGATTATTAAACAAACTCTTGGACACTTTATAAGAATAATCCGTCCGAGAAGATTCCGCACCAGCGGCCACCGTATTATACGTATCTATGCCGAAACTGAGATCCACTCCTTTCAAATTATTCTGAGCCCATTGATTCAACTCTTTTTGAATAAAGGAATTAAGAGGATTTGCAGTATTGTTCGAAGAAGAAGTACCAGGTGCGGAATAAGTATTGTATATCAACATATTCATTGCTTGAACGGAACGTTGTTCTGCCGTCATAGAAGTCAGTTGATTCTGTATGGTCAAATCTTCAGGCGCAGAGAGATCAAAAGTGATGGAAAGATCATTCAACGTATTCCGAATATAAATACTGACATTGAAGTTGACAGGGCGGCTATTATTCCCGTCATCTGTTGATACATTGGTCCGTACAGTCTCCACTGCCGTAATATTCAGGGCAGGATCAAGCATGTTTCCGGTCCAGTCGACATATCCTCCGCGGACAATATTGAACACCTTGGAAGAAATAATTGGAGGGTTGTAACGAACAGTACCTCCGGACAATGTATATCTTCCGGCAAACCGGGTATCTCCCAACGGATTCACCGTATAAGTCAAATTTCCTCCTCCCTGCAAAGAAATCCGGTTGTTTCCGTCTTCAGACAGGAAAATAGACATGCGTGCATCCTCATTAATTTCCAAATTGGCCAATAAATCCATTCCTCCGATTTTCAATGAGGCGGGAGCATAATTATCTTCATACAAACGAGTCGTATCCTGGAAAGAGACAAAAGTAACTACATTTTGAGGTTTATTTTGTAAATCCATCGGCGAATCGTGCATGACATAAGTTACCTCGGTTCCTCCTAACAGATTTACATGTCCCCGAACAGTCAAGGCATCCAATAACCCTTTTACAGAAGCATGCAGGTCAACATTTGCTTTACCGAACAGTGTTGATTTTCGATTTCTTGGAACATTAATCACCTGAAAATCGGAAGCATCCGCCCGTACATCTAAGGAGATATCGGAGAAATCATACAAATCAGCATTCCCGGACAATCGCAGTTTTTGTCCATTGGGAGCAGTAAGGGCCAGTCCCTCCAATTCTATTTTGTTTTGACGAATGGAAACAGTATCCGACACGAGACCAAAAGCAGTTCCAATCATAGGGACCTCTATTCGTGTACTATCCATACACAACCAACCATCGATTAATGGGGCTTTGGCAAGATTCAAATGCATTTGACCTTTTAATATTCCCGACAAGTCAGCTACGTCAGGAGGGAGGAAAGCATTGGCCACAGCGATTGGAAATGCAGGGATTGCCACCTCAAGCTGCATTCCCTCTCCCGCAGAAGCAGTAGTATCGGATTGAACCGTCATTACCTC
>CASFOM010000200.1 GCA_949296295.1 uncultured Alistipes sp.
AGAGATGTCGGAGTCAGTATATGGGGAGGATTCTTCAAGAAAAAAGGATATAATCTCATTGATTACACTGCCGGAATATTTAATGGAAGTGGTATCAATAATTTCGATAACAACAAGAAAAAATCATTTGTAGGAACACTGTCTTTACATCCCGTCAAAGAGCTTACTATTGCAGGTTCTTTTTATGTTGGAGGGATAACCGAAAATGATCTGACAAAAGATGCATATCGTTTCAGTGGCGGTCTTCGTTATGAAAATCCCCGATGGATGGTTCGTGCAGAATATATTGGAGGAAAAACAGGATACTTACGAAGTGGCGGATATTATGCTGTGACAGGATACCATTTTATTCCAAAATTACAGGGAGTTCTGAAATACGACACTTTTCAACGAAATATTCATGATAAAAATACGCGAAGCACTCATTATATAGTTGGACTAAACTACTATGTGGTTAAACATCTTCAATTACAAATTAATTACGCTTACAGAGAAAATCATATGGCCCAAAATTCCAATTATGTAGTATTGCAATTTTTTGCCAGCTTCTAAAATCCTGCTCACTTTATAAATCATGCATGCAGATATGAAAAAAGACTATATTCTTCAAGTATTTATCGGAATAGTTTTATCGATAACAACCCTACAAGTACGCTCACAAGATTTATCCCAATCTTTGAAAGGAGAAATACAATTTTCAGGAGCTTTTGCATTATATCCAATGGTCGTTCGTTGGGCAGAAGAATTTAAAAAAATACACCCTGACGTAAAAATAGATATTTCTGCAGGAGGAGCAGGGAAAGGAATAACAGATGCCTTGGCAAAGGTAGTAGATATGGGAATGGTATCCCGCGAAATATATGAGCAAGAATTAGAGAAAGGAGCTTTCCCAATAGCCGTAGTAAAAGATGCTGTAATTCCTACCATAAATACAGGGAATCCTATGTATGCCATACTGAAAGCGAAAGGATTAAAACAAGATGCTGCTATCGCCTTATGGAAAGGGGAAACAAAATATTGGGGAGAGGTAGTGGGTACTGCCAATAAAATTCCCGTACATGTTTACACCCGTTCCGATGCTTGTGGAGCTGCAGAAACATGGGCCGCATGGTTGGGAATGAAACAAGAGGATTTAGAAGGAACGGCTGTATTCGGAGATCCGGGAGTCTCTTCCACTGTACAACGAGATAAAGTGGGAATAGGGTTCAATAATATAGCATATGCTTATGACCAGAAAAGCAAACGGCCTTTTAAAAACATCGCTGTTATGCCTTTAGATATCAACGGAAACGGAAAAATAGATGAGGAAGAAAATTTTTACGATACCATCGATCTGCTAATGGATGCTATTGCTTCCGGTGTGTACCCCTCCCCTCCTGCACGAGACCTTTATTTGGTAACACAAGGGAAGCCTGAAAAACCAGAAGTAAAAGCATTCTTGGAATTTATCTTAACAAAAGGGCAACAATATACTACGGAAACCGGATATGTTCCCTTGTCTTCCGATCAAATTCAAAAGGAACTGGATAAACTAAAATAAAGTATGACTGAAAAATATATTGCATCAACCTCCAAGTGGAGGATTTTTAAGGATAAAACAGCCGGTGGAATTATGTTTTCATTAACATTATTGTCCATCGTATTAGTCATATTGATAGGATTAGGACTCTATTTAAAATCAATTCCTATTCTTGAAGAAAAATCTATATGGGAACTGCTTGCAACCGGACGATGGAAGCCGTTAAAAGGAGATTTCGGTTTTCTTCCTTTTATTATGGGAACCCTATGGGTAACCGGAATTGCCATATTGTGGACCTTACCCATATCTCTTCTAACAGCCATATTCTTAACGGAAAATGCCAAATCATACGTTAAGAGGTTTGTTTTTCCTGCTCTTGATATTTTGGCCGGATTACCCTCTGTTGTATACGGGGTATGGGGTATGCTCGTTATCGTTCCATATATTTCAGACAAATTAGCTCCTCATTTTGTTGAATACTCTACGGGATATACCACATTAGCAGGAGGAATCGTTTTAGGAATCATGATTCTTCCTTTATTAATCAGCCTGTTTGTAGAAAT
>CASFOM010000201.1 GCA_949296295.1 uncultured Alistipes sp.
CGATATTCCTTTGATTTTAGGTATATTATTTTTATTGCCTTTTTGTACTACAATATATCCATTTTTGAAATATCATTACAATTCTCCGATAACATCAATAAAAGATCTTCGTACTTCAAGTCGTCATTCAGGACAAGGTCGCTCATTATTTCTTGTGATACAATATATAATGACTGTTGCAGTCATTATTGTTTCGTTGGTTTTTATGCGTCAATTGCAGTTTATGTTAAATGCTGATTTGGGTTATGAAAAAGATCATATTGTCAAAGCTGCTTTTTTGAAACGTCCCTCTTATACGCAAATATATCAAACCGAAGAAGAATGGGAAGAAGCAAGGAATAATTCAAATATAAAAAATGCATTATTAGTAAATGAATTGAAAAGGAATCCCTATATAGAAGAATGGTCCTGTAATGATTCTCCCAATTCGTTACGCGTTTCAGAGGATTACTCCATTAGTGTTCAAGGAACAGATCATTGGATAAAATATGCCCTGATGAATTGTGATGCAGGAACATTTAATATGTATGGATTTCGTTTGAAAGAAGGTCGTATGTTTCATGATTCATTAGACTATTTTGGCTCCAATACTTTGATTATCAATGAAACAGCTAAGAAAATGTTAGGGATAGACCGATTAGGAAGTGTTTTAAAATCTTCCCATCCCATGTGGTGGTCGGACGGTACACCCGATCCACAAATATACACAGTTATCGGGGTAATTGAAGATTTCCGTTTTGAACATCTTTCACGTTCCGTAGGTCCTGTTTTGTTAAGTTATGATAATGACAGAGATTATTTGGAGGATCGGGAAGTATCAGTAAAAATTGTACCGGGGAAGGAACCGGAAGTGTTAAAAACCTTGGAAGATCTTTACCATAAAGTTAATGAAGGAGGAGAATTTACCTGTTCTTTTATTAGCGATGAAATAGCCTCTACTTATCATGAAGACCGTCAAATAACGCGAGTGTATAGTGTTTTTGCCATTATAGCCATATTGATTTCTTCCATGGGGCTTTTCAGTCTTTCGTTATATGACGTAAAACAACGCACCCGTGAGATAGCTATTCGGAAAGTAAATGGAGCTACGGTATTTGAAGTTTTATCATTATTGTCTTTGCGTTATTATAAATTGTTGTTACTGTCCTATTTGTTAGCCCTTCCCTTGTCTCTTTGGATTGTATCGGACTATTTGTCAGATTTTGCTGTTCGCGCGCCATTATCGTGGTGGATTTTCGCATTAGCAGCTATAATAACCGGTTTGGTGTCGCTTCTTACTTTGTGGTGGCAAATATGGCGAGCCGCGATAGCAAATCCGGCGAATGCAGTAAAAGTAGAATAAATAAAATGATATAGTTATGCTGAAAATAGAAAATTTATCCAAATGTTTCCGTACGGAAGAAATAGAAACTATTGCGTTAAATTCCGTCTCTCTTGAGGTAATAGGAGGAGACTTCGTAGCTATTATGGACCCTTCAGGATGTGGAAAATCCACCTTGCTGAATATTATAGGATTATTGGATAATCCGACAGATGGCAAATATTATTTGTCAGGTCAGGAAGTAGGTTCCTTACGGGAGAAAGATCGTACCAGAATCCGTAAGGGTATGATTGGTTTTGTCTTTCAGAGTTTTAATTTGATAGATGAGTTGAACGTGTATGAAAATGTAGAATTACCGTTGATTTATTTAAAGATAAAGTCTCGGGACCGAAAAGAGATGGTGAACCGCATACTTAAACGGATGAATATCAGTCACCGTTCGGGCCATTTTCCTCAGCAGTTATCAGGAGGCCAGCAACAGCGGGTAGCGATTGCCCGAGCAGTTGTTTTTGGTCCCAAATTGATATTGGCAGATGAACCGACAGGTAATCTTGATTCGAAAAATAGTCAGGAGGTTATGAGTTTATTAACAGATTTGAATAAAGAAGGGACCACTATCGTCATGGTAACGCATTCACAACATGATGCCCAATTTGCTCATCGTATTATCAATCTTTTTGATGGAGAAATAGTTACAGATATTAAAGGGCGATTGTAAAAAGAATGAATAATTCTTATTTGGTTGATGCTTATAAGAATAAAAGTCAAAATAAGACAAACACTCTGTTGATTGGTTAAGGCTCTAAGACAAACTCTACTATCTTTGTGTTATTATCGTAATTCGTAAGCTATTTACCATTCTTATTTTATGTTCATTCTGATATATAATCCAGGAAGTAGCCGATTTTATAATTAGACCACCTCTGATTATAAAAAATCATAAATTATTTTCTTTCTCTATATCGGCCCTTGATTTACTTTGTGTAACGATATAAACGCCGGAAAAGACTAAAATAACAGCAATAATTTTTATCGGTCCAAAATGATCCATTCCCCATAATACAGCGAGAACGGAGGCAACAATAGGTTGTATGTAATTGTACATACAGGCAACCGTAGGTCGTAAGATGCGTTGCCCAATGGAAATCAATAAATAAGGAATAAATGTAGCCCCCAAAACGACAAACCCTATTCCTAAAAATACAGTATAAGGTAAAGAAGAAAAATCGATGGCTGTTATTTGACGATATGAAAAGGGGATACAACATACGGAAGCGTAAATGAACATCCATTTCATGATTGTAATAGGCGAGTATCGGGATATTAATTCTTTGAATAATACGAAATAGATAGAGAATGAAATTTGAGCTTGAAGACATAATAAATCCCCCCAAATATTGTTAGAGGCGTTTCCATTGGCTACCTGTTGACTTCCCATAATTAACAATAAGGCACCCAGGGCTCCGATAAATACCCCCATTACTTTTTTCCCGGTAACAGGTTCTTTAAGATAGAACGCAGCAATAATCATGGTAATAATGGGTGTTGTTGTTGTTACTATGGACGCATCTATGGGAGATGTTTTAGATACTCCTAAAATGAAGGATCCCTGATTCAGAACGATACCAAAAAGGGCAGCAAAAAACAACAGCGCGAGATCTTTGGGCGGTACATTTTCTTTTGGGGTAAAAAGGGATGCAATCCAAAAAGCTATGGCAGCTCCTAACATACGAAAAGTAGTCAATGCAAAAGGATTGATACCTGATTGTAAAACGGCCTTAGATATAGGGGCCATACATCCCCACATTATATTGGCACTAAGCATTGCGATATGCCCTCGATAACTGTTATTTTTCATTTTTTATCTGCAATTACGCTGCAAAAATAATGGTTTCTGTTTTTCATTTTAGCTTTATTTCAAAAATTTCAAACGCATTAATTTCGTCAATACTCTCTTGAAAATTTTATCATTTCTATAAATGATAAAAATGAAAAACTATTTTTACATTGTTTTTGGTCTGTTTGAGCTATCAGATGGAAGGAACAGACCGATAAGATGGAAAGGACAGCGTTTTTTATTCAGGGAATTTAAAAAGTTGAGTTGAAAATTTGTTTATTGAGAATTATTTTTTTGTAAGGACAGTATTTCATAAGTCTTTTCGGCATATTGTCTTCCGATAGGGATGGGAGTATCGTATCCGGATAGTTTTATTTCTCGTTTGGAGAAAGCCTCTACCTTAGCTGTGGATACGATATAGGAACGGTGTACCCTCAAGAATTCGTTGTCTGGTAACATGGTCCTGATGGTCTTCATATTGGTTCGAGAGAGTATGGGAGTACCGGAAGAACGAAAAATCCGGGTGTAATTCTCCATAGCTCTTATATAGACAATTTGATTTGTAGGTAAAGTTATATTGTTATATTCTTGTTTGATAACGATGACCTCTTGCGTTTTTCTACGATAAGCGTTTATTCTTCGTATTCCTTTTTCAACAGCTTGATTAAAACGGTCATAAGAGAAAGGCTTATGTAAGAAATCTACGGCATCAAGATTAAAACCCTCCAAAGCATATTGAGCATGAGCGGTTGTGAAAATAAGGCAACTCTCCTTAGGAAGGGTATGGGCTATTTCAAGTCCGCTAATGCTGTTCATTTCTATATCGAGAAATACTAAATCGGGCTTGTTTTTCACGATTTCTTGCCATCCGATTTTGGGTTCACTGAATGTTGTGAGGTCCAAATTTCCTTTTCGTTCGCAAAATCGGCTAATGACAAGAAGCGCAAGCGGTTCGTCATCTATTGCAATACAAGTGATCTTTTTCATTGGACATGAATGGTTAGTTTGGTTTTAAACCGATTGTTTTGATTAGATGTAATCAAAGAGAATTTATTAGGATATTGGAGAGCTAATCTTTTTCTACAGTTTTCTATACCAATGGAAGAATCATCAGCAGGTTTCTTTTGCATGATATCGTTTTCCGTTGTCATGGTTAGTATTCCGTCTTTCACAACAATACGGATTATGATTTCACAATCCTCATCAGGAGAAGTTCCGTATTTAAAAGCATTTTCAACAAACGTGATAAGAATCATGGGAGGAATAGGTAATTGTCCGTTATCCGTTTGTTCTTCGAAAGATACGTGAGTGTGTTGGTTTAAACGTAATAATTGTAAATCTATATATTGTCTGATATAGGCTATTTCGCTGCTGACAGGTATTGTTTCCTGGGTTGTTTGGGAATACATATATTTCAGGATATTGGAAAATTTGATAAAGGCAGATTCCGTTCGATCAGATTGAGATAATATTAATCCATACAATGTATTCAAGGTATTGAAAAGGAAATGAGGGTTTATCTGAGCTTTGTATAGAGCGAGTTCGGCTTTATCCTTTTCCGCTTCTATTTCCTGTTTGGACAACATTTGTCTGAATAATTCGAAAGTCAGAGAGATGGAGAGACTAAATCCTGTAACGATAAGGAAGAAAAACCACACCGTTTGCATTCTAAGATGCCTTCGGAAATTTTCAGTTAAAGGAGACACCTCATTTTCCGGGAGAGGGAACATACTGATAAGAGTTGTTACCCCCAACAAGATTAATAACAGAGAAAATACCCGTCCGAATTTTCGTCTGATGATCAGAGAAGGGATATTTATATTACGGTATGTAAAGTATAAGGCGTACAGATACAAGATGAGTATAAGAGTGAAATCGGGATGATGAATAATCCATTTGTCCACAGGTACTAAAGTGATTACTAAAGGGAGCATCACAATACAAAAGAACAAATCGATATAAATGGCTATTTTGTTATATTTTTTTTTCATTATTCAACTTCCTTTGGGATATATTGGTGTCTTAAAGGGTTTAACAGGAAGGTTTAATTTCTTACAAAAGTAGTTGTTTCGAATGAAACAACCAATTATGGTGGTTGTTAGTCATCACTTTTTTGCTGTTAGTCATCACTTTTGTTTTTTTATGACAATTATTCTTAATTTCATCCGTTTTCTGAAAAAAAATAAGAAAAAATAAGATTAATAACCCGTAAAGAATAAAAATCAAATGAAGTATTTTGTGATTACTGCCGTTTGTTTGTCGTTTATGGTATCCTGTCAAAATCAGCCACAACAGGAATCAGGAGGAGCGACCTACAAGACGGTTACAGTATCGCTGAGTGACCGGACCATAAATTCCAATTACTCAGCCAAGATTCGAGGACGTCAGTATGTAGAGATACGTCCGCAGGTGAGTGGTATTATTACCGATATTCGGATTAATGAAGGGGATGTTGTCCGAAAAGGCCAGACTCTTTTTATTATTGACCAGGTTCCGTATAAGGCGGCTTTAGCGACAGCAGAAGCGAATGTAAAAAGTGCGGAATCCAAATTGGCCACAGCTCGTTTGACAGCGGAGAGTAAGGAAGCTCTTTACAAGGAAAATGTAGTTTCGGAATTTGATTTGCAGACAGCCCGAAATGATTTATCGGAAGCCGAAGCAGCATTGGCACAGGCAGAAGCGCAGGCGACCAATGCCCGTAATGATTTATCTTATACGGAAGTAAAAAGTCCGGTAGATGGGGTAGCAAGTATGATTCCTTATCGAGTAGGAGCCTTGGTTAGCAGTTCCATTAGCGAGCCTTTGGTTACGGTAGCCGATGACAGTGAGGTATATGCTTATTTTTCCATGTCGGAAAATCAAATACTTGATTTGTTGCAGCAATATGGCTCTTTACAAGAGGCGATGACACAATTGCCGGCAGTATCGTTAATGATGAGTAACGGCAAGATGTATTCCGAGGAGGGTCGTATTGATGCTATTAGCGGGACGGTAGATGAAAGTACGGGAGCCATTAATTTACGAGCAACTTTCAAGAATCCCAATCAATTGTTGCGTAATGGAGGGAATGGATATGTTGTTATTCCCAATGTTCGTAAATCATGTATTGTTATTCCCCAGGCAGCTACGTATGAATTGCAAAATCGAATATTTGTATTTAAGGTTGTAGATGGTAAGGCCCAATCTGCTCCAATAACGGTGTTTAAACTGAATAATGGGACGGAATATATAGTAGAGTCAGGTTTGGAAGCAGGGGATGTTATTATAGCTGAAGGGGCAGGATTGGTTCGGGAAGGAACGGTAATTAAAACCCAAGAATAATTTACCGCTATGAAAATCAGAACATTTATAGACCGTCCCATATTAGCGGGAGTTATTTCCGTTGTTATTCTTATCGTCGGATTAATCGGACTATCGCAGTTGCCCGTAGAGCAATTTCCGGAGATAGCTCCTCCTACGGTTAGTGTATCTGCCTCTTATACGGGAGCGAATGCCGAAACCGTATTAAAGAGTGTTGTTGTCCCGATAGAAGAGGCGTTGAACGGGGTTGAAAACATGATGTATATGACTTCGACCTCTACCAATACGGGTTCCGCGAGAATTACTGTTTATTTCCGTCAGGGGACCGATCCGGACATGGCTACGGTGAATGTTCAAAACCGTATAGCCTCAGCTCAGGGGCTTTTGCCTGCCGAAGTTACCCGAAGCGGTGTTACCGTTCGGAAACGTCAGACAAGTAATATCAAGGCTTTGGCGTTATACAGTCCGGATGATTCATTTGACGAAAGTTTTTTGAATAACTATTTGAAAATTAATATAGAACCACGTTTGGCCCGTATCGCGGGAGTTGGAGAAGTGAATGTAATGGGTTCCGACTATTCTTTGCGTATCTGGCTTGATCCGGGGAAAATGTCCAAATATGGTCTTGTGCCGTCCGATATTACAACCGTTCTGGACGAACAGAATGTGGAATCTCCAACGGGGACGCTGGGTATGGAGTCAAAAAATACCTTCCAGTATGTCTTGAAATATCGTGGACGTTATGAAAAAGAGGTTGACTATGAGAATTTGGTTATCCGTTCTCTGCCGAATGGAGAAGTGTTGCATTTAAAAGATGTGGCAGATATAGAATTGGGTTCTCGAACCTATACGTATATAGGTGAAGTGAATGGGCATCCTGGTTCTAACTGTATGATTGCGCAAACCTCAGGTTCTAATGCAAACGAGATTATCGAAGAAATCGATAAGGTTGTAGCGGAAATCTCCGAGACGTTACCGAAAGGGATGGAGTTGGTGGATTTGATGAGTACCAAAGACTTCCTTGACGCCTCAATAAAGAATGTGATAAAAACGCTGATGGAAGCCATTATCTTGGTTATCCTGGTAGTATATGTGTTTCTTCAGAGTTTTCGTTCGACCTTCATACCGGCGGTATCCATTATCGTTTCTTTGATAGGAACCTTTGCCTTCTTGTATGGAGCAGGCTTTAGTTTGAATATGTTGACTTTGTTTGCATTGGTCTTGGTGATAGGAACTGTCGTGGACGATGCTATTGTGGTTGTGGAGGCTGTCCAGGCAAAGTTTGATGAAGGCTATAAATCTTCCTATTTAGCTACTATCGATGCTATGGGAGGGATTACCTCAGCCTTGATTACTACCACTGTTGTCTTTATGGCCGTATTTATCCCGGTTAGTTTCATGGGAGGTACAACAGGGACCTTCTATACCCAATTTGGTCTTACTATGGCGGTTGCCGTAGCTATTTCCTTAATTAATGCCATGACGTTGAGTCCGGCTCTTTGTGCCTTGATTATGACTCCTCATGCCAATACCAGTAAAGGAGAGAAGATGAGTTTTTCATCACGTTTCCATATCGCTTTCGATACAGCTTTCCATCGGGTAGTAATGAAATACAAAACCGGGGTTTTATTCATGTTGAAGCGTCGTTGGCTGACATTTTTCCTTTTGATAGTAGCCGGAGGAGGATTGTTCTTCTTGATGAAGACCACAAAAACAGGTTTGGTCCCCCAAGAAGACATGGGAACCATTTTCGTGGATGTTCGAACCTCTCCAGGAAGTAATTTGGAAGAGACTAAAGTAGTGATGGACGAAATAGACCGTCGTATCCGGGAAATTCCACAAATCCGTATGTATTCAAAGATTACGGGGAATGGTATGATAAGTGGTCAGGGTGCAGCCAACGGTATGTTTATTATTCGACTGAAGAATTGGGATGAACGTACGGAAAAAGGGGATGATATCAATTCCGTTATTTCCGAAATCTACCGTCGTACGGCAGACATCTCTTCTGCTGACATCATGGCCTTTGCCCAACCAATGATTCCTGGTTATGGGGTTAGTAGTGGTTTCGAAATTTATGTACAGGACCAAAAGGGAGGGAACATAGAAGATTTGTTGAAATATACGCGAGCCATGATTGACAAGTTGAATGCCCGTCCTGAAATTGCACGAGCAACTACCTCTTTTGATACTAAATTCCCACAGTATTTGGTAGAGGTTGATGCAGCTCGTTGTAAACGAAACGGTGTTTCTCCTGCCGATGTCTTAAATGTCTTGTCCGGTTATATAGGAGGGAACTATGCTTCAAACATGAACCGTTTTTCCAAATTATACAGGGTTATGGTACAGGCATCACCAGAATATCGTTTGGATACGGAAGCATTGAATAATATGTTTGTACGGAACAGTGACGGAGAGATGTCCCCAGTCAGCCAATATTTGACCTTGACGCGGGTATATGGAGC
>CASFOM010000202.1 GCA_949296295.1 uncultured Alistipes sp.
AGGGAAATTATCGGTAGGTAAATGTATATACGATTGCATTTTTTCCGCGGTCAAGTTCCGTGTCTTTTTTGTTCTTGATTTCATATTTGTATCCGGATCCAGGATTTCCGGGCGCTACCAATTCGTTTCCGACAACAATATCGTACTCGTGCTTCATTTTGATACAGGTTTCTTCTGTGGTTACGGAAGCGACCGACCCGTCTTCATTGTATTCGTAATGCAACAAATCATCTCCCTCAGTAGTGAAGTATTCGTAACTTTTGTGAATGGTTACATTGGGTTCCGGCCAGGAATTGAATCCTATTTCGGCATCTTCACGTTCATCCCATCCGGCAAGATATTGTGTCAGGTATCGGTCCATCCCTTGTCCCGCCAAACGCATCAACGCCAAACGTCCGAGTCGTCCCGGGACATCAGCCCTTTCGACATCCGACGGGCCGTCCAACAACAGATCGGGGATGAATAACAGGTTGATATCTAAATTCATCCGGTTATTGGATTCTTGATTGAACATTTGTTCCAGACCGTAATCCTCGCTTGTTTCGTATCCGTCAAAATAGGTGCCTCCGGACAATACACCGTTCATGTAGGTATAAGTCATCCAATGTTGGGCGTATGAGATACGTGCAATCCGATTTTCATCGTTGTATTCTATGTTGTATGTTTGTAATCCGCTGTTTTCATAGGAAGGGTAGGATTTCCCCTGAGAGATATACCCCTGTTCGTTCAGTTTGATTTCGTACTCTTCAGTTCCTTCGTTTGTCCATTGCTCCTTTATTTTTATGAGGTCTTTCGAAGAGTAATCGAGCCAACAGGTAAGTTGATTTTTTTCATTTGAATCATCAGTGGCATTGAAGTTAATGGTATATGAAGATACGCGGTTTTGCTGATCATAGTTAAAGGTATAATTTGCGGCCCATTCATATCGTTCTTCCATCGGGAGCTTGTCCCAATAGTTCAAAGTGCGGTCTATTTGGGCAACAAAAACATATTCGGGAGCCATATTGTCTCCGACGGTGACGATACAGGAAGCCGATACCTCCTTGTTTGAGGAAGAAGTAGCCGTAATGGTTGCCGAACCTTCCGCTATTGCCGTTATTTCTCCGGAAACAGGGTTTACGGAAACGATTTCAGGATTGCTGCTCGTCCAGGTAACGGACTTGACGGTAGCATTTTCGGGTTCTACGGTAGCATATAGAGTTGCTTTCTCTCCTGCATCAAGAGTCAATTCTGTTTTGTTGAGGGTAATTTGGGTAACTTTTACCGGAGGTTCGTTAGTCGTTCCGTCCTGTTTTGTCCCTTCCTGAATGACGGTTATGGTAAAGGAGTTGTTTCCGGAAGTAATGGTGATTGTCGCCATTCTTCGTTCTCCCGTATAGTTTTGTTCTATTTCGATGTGTAGTGTGATATTTCCGGCTTCTCCGCTGTATGCTTCGTTATCCCCGTTATAAAGTTTCAGCCAGACCACCTGATTTCCTTGTTTCGTAGGCGTAAGAGCAGTGCTTTTGGCTTGTCCGTCAGTCTGTTCCGAAAC
This sequence comes from uncultured Alistipes sp., assembly GCA_949296295.1. Taxonomy (GTDB): domain Bacteria; phylum Bacteroidota; class Bacteroidia; order Bacteroidales; family Rikenellaceae; genus CASDZK01. The sequence goes on from CASFOM010000202.1 coordinate 1,535, forward strand.
GGGTACTTCATTGATGGTTGCGGACCAGGGAGCCTCGGTAGAGAATGAGAATCCGTTTCCTGTGCTTTCATTGTCAGCAAAGGCTTTTTGTGTGAGTTGTCCTTGAGAAGGCGGAGTGAATGTACCTCCCTCTTTCCCTTCTTCTTTGTTACAACCGGCGAGCCATAATATCGCCGAGAACATCAATAGAAACAGGTGCTTTTTCATAAAATAAAAGGTTCTCCAGCTGCCACGAGAACGATAATTATTGATAGAAGCGTGGAACTGCCATACTACATTCTTTGTCGTTGAAGGGAAATTACAGATTATGGTGAGCAAGGATTTGTTCCGTACCGGATTTCCCTACTGATTTTGTAAGATTTCTTCAATTATATAAGAATGGGTATAACGCTTCTTTTTCCTTCACAGTACAAAGATAGGCAATTTTTGACGAAAAACCACGGAATCGTACAGGAGGGAAATTATCAAGAGGAAGTTGTTTATGGATTTGTCGGGAAATATGCAGGAAATGAGTTATGAATTAAAATAAAGTAAGGGAGGGGAATTTTCTTATGGTAGTGATTCATGAGGGATTATTTGTCAGGCAGGTTCCCTGTGCACGTTGTTGTTCGTGGCGTCGGAGGGATAAGGTCCTGACTCATTGGAATACCTTTGGAACAGTTTGATGCCGAACGGTTTGGTGACCGCTACGATTTGTTCTGTGATGTGCGCCATGATTTCTTCATGTTCTACGAAACGTCTTTCTACGGTATATCCGTATATCTGAATGATGATTCCTTTATCTTCCATGGGGAGGTATCTGACTAAAAGCATAAGCTCCTTGCTGATTAGGTCGGAGGAGGAAAGGAAGACCAGTATCCAGGCTCTGAATAGGGCGAGGTTGGTGGTTGTTCCATCCTTTTCAGCGGTTCGTTCCAGAAGCATTTTGTCATAGAGCGGTTCAATCAGGCTCTCTTTTTTGAGCATTTCCGTCTCGTTGAGGTCCATTTTTCTGATGGAGTTGATATCTACGGGGAATGGTCTGAGGAATTGTCGTCCGGCACTGTCGTACATTCCTCTCCAGTTGATAAATGATTGGCTGATCATGGCATAAATGGGTACCATGGAGAAGGTGTTGTCCCAGTTTTGTACTTTTACGGTACTGACGGTCATGTCCGTAACGATTCCGTTTGCTTTCTGACTGTCCATTTGAATCCAGTCTCCGAGACGAATCATGTCCTGGGCGGAGAGTTGTATGGAGGCGGTAAATCCGAGGAGTGTATCCTTGAATACGAGAGTAAGGATGGCAGCGGAAGTGGCGAGTCCGAGGAATATTTTGGAGAGTCTGATATCGGCGATAATGGATACGGCGATGAGTATTCCGATGATATAGACGAGGATGTGTGCGGTTTGCACATATCCTTTGATACTTCTTTCCTTTGCTCTCGGGAGCGTGTTGTATATGTCGCAAACGGCATTAATCATGGCATTTAGCGTATCGATTAGGAAGAATACGGCGAGGCATTTTGTTGCTTTGAGGGTTCCTTGTATGATGGCGGGGCTGTACCCCATGAATATTGTTTCGATGAGGTATGACAGGACGACAGTAAAAGCGAACCGGACGATTCTTTTGAAGAAGTGTCTTTTTGAGAGTATTTTATTCCATTTCATCGGGGTTTGTTTTACGGTAGCGTGGAGGAGTTTCGGGAGTAGTTTGCTACCGGCATATCCGGCGATTCTGAGGAGAATCAGAAGGATTAATGTTACGGTGCAGAAGGTTGTAATGTCGAGCAATCTGCCATGTATTCCGATGTTGTTCAGGAAATGCTGAAAGTCGTTCAATATCCAGAATTTGTCGGTAATGTTATATTCCAAGGGGTTGTAATTGGATGCCTTCATGGGAAAATAAGTTGTATTTGGTAACGATATCATTAAATAAAGGAAGAATATTATTGTAAAAGCAATTAAAAAAGCTATATTTGCAGGTCGTATTGACACCTTTTTTTGAAGGAATGGAGGTTTCTTTGCGGCCTGTGTACTTGTTTCGGAGGTTTTTTTGGAGTGAAATGGTTTTTGTGTTTAGCCATGTTTTTTCTGAATCGGGAGTGTCCGGATGAGCCTCTGAGGAGTAATGACGTTAATGTTAAAAGAAGAATAATAAACATAATAATATAATAACTTAAACGAAATGCAGAATAAAGGTGCACTTAAATTTTTGACGGTTGTGTTGGCGCTGGCCTGCCTGTATCAGCTGTCATTTACATTTGTAACCCAACATGTCGAGAAGAAGGCGAAAGAGTTTGCCGGAGGCAACGAGGTTGCCGAGCAACAGTATCTCGACTCGATGAAAAACCATACGGTTTATAATCTGGGTTTGGTTAAATATACGTACAGCGACTGCAAGGAGAAGGAGCTCAACTTGGGGTTGGACCTTCGTGGCGGGATGAACGTGATGCTAGAAATCTCCGTACAGGATGTATTAAAAGCGTTGTCAGGGAATAATCCGGATCCGGCGTTCAACAAGGCTTTAGCGGAAGCGAAAGCGATGCAGAGCAACAGTCGGGAAGATTATCTGACGTTGTTTGCCCGTGCGTATGCGCAACAGGCACCGGACGGCAAACTTAGTGCCATATTCTCTACGTATGATTTGCGGGAGTTGGTTTCTCCGGGGATGAGCAACGACGAGGTTATCCGTGTATTGCGGAAGCAGGCGGATGATGCCATCGCTAATTCGTATAATGTGTTGCGTAACCGTATCGACCGTTTTGGAGTAGTACAGCCGAACATTCAGCGGTTGGAAAATTCAGGCCGTATTTTGGTAGAGTTGCCGGGCGTTAAGGAACCGGAACGAGTACGTAAGTTGCTTCAGGGTACTGCTTCATTGGAATTCTGGGCTACTTATGATAATTCAGAAATTTTCCCGATGCTTCAGACGATCAACAGTCGTTTGGTTACGATGAACGGCGGGGTTAAAGATACAACGGTAGTAGAAGAAGCTGTTGAGACGGTAGAGGAAACGAGCGATTCTTCATCCGTAGAGACGTTGAATGATTTGGATGCTTTGGTGAGCGACACTACGGCAACGGCAGATGATGATCAATATCCTCTTTTTAATGTTTTGAGTCCTATCGTTGATCCTACGAACGGTTATGTAGGACAAGGTCCTATTATCGGTCGTGCGTTGGCCGCCGATACGGTTCGTGTGAATGAAATCTTTGCCATGCCGCAGATTCGCAGTCTTCTTCCCCGAGACTTGCGTTTGATGTGGGGGATGAAAGCGGCAGATCCGGCAGGTACCATCTATGAGTTGTATGCTATTAAGGCGAATACGAAGAACGGCCAGCCGCCGTTGGATGGTAGCTATGTGGCGACTGCTCGTCCGGAATATATGGATCAGGGCGGTTCCCAGGTAGAAGTATCGATGATCATGAATCCGGCAGGTGCTAAGATTTGGGCACGATTGACGGCGGATAATGCAGGGGGTGCGATAGCCATTGTTCTTGACGGTTATGTTTATTCCGCACCTCATGTAAACGGAGAGATTACGGGAGGTCGTTCTTCCATTACGGGCGGCTTTACCTACAATGAAGCGAATGACTTAGCCATCGTCTTGCAGTCGGGTAAACTGCCTGCGCCCGCAACCATTATTCAGGAAGCGGTAGTAGGTCCTACCTTGGGAAAAGAATCGATAGAAGCTGGGATGATGTCCTTCGTTTTGGCCTTTGTGTTGGTGCTGCTTTATATGATGTTCTTTTACCGTACGGCAGGTTTGGTTGCCAACATAGCGCTTATCACCAACCTGTTCTTCCTGTTCGGAGTTTTGGCGTCGTTTGGAGCCGTTCTGACGTTGCCGGGTATTGCGGGTATCGTCTTGACGATGGGTATGGCTGTGGATGCCAATGTGATTATCTATGAACGTGTGAAGGAAGAAATCCGGACAGGAAAAGGCGTAGTTCTTTCCTTGACGGATGGTTTCAAGAATGCCTATTCAGCAATTATCGACGGTAATGCGACGACGTTGATTGCCGGATTGGTTCTGTTTATCTTCGGGACAGGTCCAGTACAAGGTTTTGCCACTACGTTGATTGTTGGTATTCTGACTTCATTGTTCTGCTCCATCTTCATCACCCGTTTGATTTTTGTTACGATGCTTGAACGGAAAGTGAATATCCGCTTCTCGAACAAGATAACTGAAAATTTCCTGACAAATACCCATGTCGATTTTGTCGATATTCGCAAATACAGCTATATTTTCTCCGGGACGTTGTTCCTGTTGGCCATCATCTCATTCTTTACGCGAGGAATGAGTTACGGGGTTGATTTCTCAGGAGGTCGTGCTTATGTGGTTCGTTTTGACAAACAGGTTACAGCCAATGAGGTTCGTGAAGCGTTGGAAGCAGTCTTTACGACAGGCGGCCTTGAAGTAAAACAGTACGGGAACAATGGGGACCAGATGCGTATTGTAACTCAGTATCGTTATGCGGACGAAGGGGATGAAGTGACGAATGAAATCAACGGCATGATGTATCAGGCGTTGTCTCCGTTGTACAACACTCCGTTGACGGAAGACGAGTTCCTGACTACGACGACCAACCCCCACGGTATTATCTCTTCCGATAAGGTCGGACCGAGTGTAGCGCATGATATCAAGGTTAATGCG
>CASFOM010000203.1 GCA_949296295.1 uncultured Alistipes sp.
ATAGACACAATTACCGCCTTCCGAAGGAAAAATAAAGACATCCAAATCGGAAACCTTCGCTTCCAGACCTTCACTCGCGGAACGAACCAAAGGCTCACTGCCTGTGAAATGAAGTACCACACGACCGAAACCGATATCCTCCTTGGAAAAATCTTCTCCGTATTTACAACATCCCGACAACATGACTGCTGCCGAAAACAGTGCTATATATCGTCTCATTTTCATAATCAATACTTGTCATTCTTGTTCCTTAATGGTTCCTTTATCAGCTGCCGCTGCCCGGGGGTGGAACCTGTTTGATACGAATATAACTGACAGAACGATTCTCGTCCGATTCCGTAGAATTCCACTGATATGACTTGTTGATCAACAACAAATCATCCTGATTCTCCCAGGTCGGTGCTGAGATGCGCAACAAGCCATCCCCATTCGGCGAAGAAGCATCATACTGACGAGTCGGTATCACATAAATCTGATAGACATCATTCGCTGATGACACCCACTGACTGTTGTCGTCCGTAATCTCTTCCGTAGAATTTCTGAAAATACGCAATTTATAATCGCCTCCGCTGACGGAGGGAACCCAGCGGCGACCTGACGGCTGCGTCATCGTAAACTGAAGACAGAAGGCTCCGGATAACTCGTCATCCGACGAATAATAGACTTCCGTAGAATAATCTCCTACCACCAGAGGAGCACACGTATAGGTCGGATAATCCACATCCAATACCGCACTGTCGTCATCCCAATCCGCTACCGTATAGGTAACTTTGATCACTCCACCCGTTTCTACCGCACAGAACACCTTGTAAAAACCGTTGCGTTCAATAGCCGGGAGATAAACCAACTTCTGTTTCGACTCCCCCGATACCGTATAATCCACTTGCAGAACATTCCCCCGATAAACCCCGTTTTCATATCCCGAGGGAGATTCCGCATCGGGAGTCGTTGAGCCGTAACTGTTTTCGAAAAGATAACAGGGATGATTCCCTACCGTATAGTGGGCCGGATCAACATCTCCCACCGACGTTTCCGCCGTTATCTCCCGATTCCCTTCAAAAACCGTAAAAGGCAGATTGTCCCATTTCCCGTCCTGAAGCTGCTCCGCTGTCGGAGGAAGAAAATAGTTCCGCTGACGACGACCATCCTTAAGCAACGTCATCTTCTGAAGGAAAAGGGTCCCTTCATTTCCCGTCGCTTTCGCAAAATAAACACCTAAACGGGCTACGGAACGTTCCAACGTCAAGGTAATCGACGAACCCGTAGGGAAATGACCTTCGTGCCCCGGTTCTGTGGAAACAGGCAAATCGGACAATGAAATCTCTACCTGTTCATGAACGGCGGCCATCGGAAGATGAGGAGTCCCATGACCTCCGGAACTCGTGTTCTCTATCTCTTCAAAATAACAGCCTTTCAAGGCTGACAGGGAAGTAGTCTCCGTAAAACCCGGGAAAGAAGAGGGGTAAACAACCGAATGTTCATTCGCTATCACATAAAAATCCAAAAGCTGTGAAGAACCCGTAGTCCGGACATCGACATCCATCAGGAAGGTATAGTTCCCTTCGCTGTTGGTCACAGGAGCATCCGTATAGTAATACCCTACCTGCTCTGTCCCGTCAAAAGCATATACCCGCAAAGAAACGATTTCTCGTTCCGACGACATCCCTTCGTCCATCCCCGAGACATCCCGCGAACCTACATTCATCTGAAAGGATACGGTCCGACGCGAATCTTCCGATGAAGAGTCCGACTCTTGTTTGCTGCATCCCATAATCGAAAGACTACAGACAGAAAGCAACAAGATCGACTGCAACCTGATGTTACTCCATTTTAACATATCTTTTATCTGCTATAACTTGAAAACAAGACAACAATCCCTGCTGCTCCACCAATCGTTTCCTGTTTTCAATCCCTTGCCGGGAAATAAATATTTCTCTTTTTGAACTAAAACTCCGGTTTCACCTCTTCCAAATACCATTGGGGAACCGATACCTCTACGCCCAACGACGTAAAAGCAATATGAATAGGTATTAAAACCTCTTGTTTCGTACAATCGATAACGGGATTTGATGACAAGAAATCCGCTAAATTAACCTGGGCCAACAACTCATCCGTAGAGGAACGGACACAAACATCCACCGACTCATGGTCGTCATGACGCATGATATTAGTCTCTGCCAACAACGTCCCATCCGCCTGATATTCCACAGGCAATACATAATCTACCGCATCACCGCAAGCCCGGTTCTGAAAATCGGTACATGGACAAACCCCGCAAACCTCTATTTTCAATGGACCCGTAGCTTTCCCTTCCGTAACGGGAGTACCCGCCACCTCTACCGACAAATCGTAATGCGAACTCGAAAATTCTATCGTATGACTCTCTCCGGACTTAGTAACAGGAAGCGTCAGTGACGCATGATAAAGGGAATCATTCCCCGAAACTTCTTCTCCGTTGAAATAAGCCTTCGAGCCAAAAACGATATTCTCAAACGCACAGGTCTCCAATCCCTGTACATCGGTATAGTGCGTATTCCCCAAACAGACTACCTGATAGGTATCAGGTGATAGAAGCGGCAAATCCACCGAACGGGAGGCTACCTCCTCCGAGGACAGTTCGCCCGAATATACACACTGGTTATTTCCGTCAAAGACATACAGCTCTACACAACAAATCTTATCGTTGAAAATCTCTGTCGTCCCATCGCCCTTGTAACTCAACAGCAATGTATGGCGGCTGACCGTTCCTTCATCATCATACACACAGTCGCTCAAATCTTCGCGAACACACCCGATAGAAAGAACACCTATCAGCAAAGCTCCATATGCGATATTCGTAATTTTCATTTTCTCTTTTTTATAAATAATGGATGATTCTTTTGCCCTGTGGACAAGTCAAGGGAAGACAGGGGGGAGAGAGGAGAATATTACATACTGACTCTCAACCCCTTACCCTTGATGCCTTTTAGTTACCAAAATCAGGGGTAACCGTATGTACCTGCCATTGTGCTTGAGTAACGGTAACAGATACACATTTTTGAGGATTGCTCAAATCCGTTGATTCATCAAACGTAAAATTCACCTTATAGATATGGCCCGCTTGAAATTGTGATATAGGACTTCCGCCTTCATCATTAAATCCTTCGGCTTTCAGATAAAGAGGTTCTGAAGCACCCCCTTTGGTCCCCGTCAGACTCAAAATCAATTCCGGTTGGTCACTCGGGAAGAAATGATAAACCAGATATTTACTGTTATCGATTACCGTTTGACCGTCCCGTGCCGTAAGAGTAATCCCTAAATTATCGTCATGATGCCATTCTCCCGCATGGTTTGTCGTCAAATCGGAAAGGAACGGCCATACGGTCCCTTCGGTAACAGGAGCGTGATTAACACTCCCCGAAGCTGCATTGGTAAAACCTTTCAACTGGGTATGGTAATTATTGATGGCCATGTGATTCAACGTAAATGAGGAATAAGTGGCCGGACTCTGGAAGGTACAGCCAAACTGTGCTACTTCAATACGTGCTATGCGAGGCAACAGATTGACTTCCGCCGTATATAGATTTCCTCCATGTGAATCGGTACTGCTCTGTGTCAAAGCATCGTCAAAGCCATAAAGAGTCAGGGATGAAGCATCCTGTTCATCCGCCAAAGACAATAGCTTATCCAAATCGGCTTCCGTAGCCGCACTCGAATAATCTCCTTCCGTAACATTCCCGATAACAATCACCTTGGTTACATCTGCCGGAAGAAAATGAAAGGTCTGGGATAGATTCCCGGAAGCTACGTCAATATATTGATCGGCGGGATCCGTTCCGTTCTCCTGTTTGGCAGGATAAAGGTTAGTACCGTCTGAGAAAAAGACATAATAATTTCCCAAGGTTACGGCCGTTCCATCATTAATTGCGGAACCTCCCGCACGTACTTCAGGGGTTACATTCGCCAGAGTAATCGTCACGCTTTTGGGTGCATTATCTCCGGGATTTCCTGCTGAATCATTCTTGCTGCAAGAGGCCAAACCCATCGTAAGGGCAGCCAACGCCAAACTCATTTGTTTGATTTTCATGACTTTAATTTTTTTTTTGATTTATTAATAAGTTACTTCAATTGTTCCAAATTTCGACGGGCTTCCGATGCCTGATCCGTAGTCAAAGCCTTCTCAAACCACTCTATGGCTTCATCCTCACGTTCCAGCATCATACAACAAACGCCTCTGGAATTCCAGGTTCGGGAATCTTCCCGATCATGTTCCAGCAACGACAAGGCATAAGCATAATCACCCGAACGAATGGCTGTATTTGCAGCATTAATCGCATCTGCTCCAAAATCGCGCAAAACATCAAAATAGACGGCGATGTAGCTCGCATTCCGCAATTCAGGATAGAAATGACGAAGCATATAGGCATACGGACGGCCTCCCTCCAACCGACGCAAAGACTCTTTCCGGGCATCTCCCGTCTCGCCATCTATAATATCCAACACCTCCTGACGGAAAGGCATGTCCGAAGCCGCTACCAAACGTCGTAAACCCGACCAGTTCTCCTCCCCGTTAATCAACTCAAAATCATCATCCGACAACTCAGGTACCCGGCTACGGATGTAATTCCGCAACGATTCCACCCGGCCTTTCCCCAAGGTGACATTGAAACCTTCCCGACCTTCCGGAGAGGCAAAACCGGTGATTTCTACACCATTCAACCGCAAGGAATCCAAATCTCCTATCTGACGAATCCCGGCTATGATTCTATCCAAAGCGGCCTGATTGCCATATTCCGTAAGGAGCAAATCGGTCTTGGAGACCGGGAAGAACACCTTTATTTCATCCCCTTCAAAAGCCCAGCGACGATGTGCATCCGCCACTTCGTAACGGGCCGGTTCGACTATCGACTCGCTTATATGAGGAATCGGGGCCGTATAAACAGGGAGATTTTCCGCTACCACCGTACTCCCGTCATAGCAGTCGCAACCACAGCCTACCACTTGACGGGTATAGCCTAAGGAAGCCTGACGCATCCACCCTTCATAAGGGAAGCTGGCAAAATAGCGGTCAGGGGTTCCTTCCATCACCTGAGGAGAAGAAAGGGCCCAGCGGGGATTAC
>CASFOM010000204.1 GCA_949296295.1 uncultured Alistipes sp.
AACTTCAAAAATTGCAGCCGAATATCATTCTGCATTATGCAAAGAAGCCGACCTCAAAAATTCTCTTTTGGGTCGGCCTCTTTTTTATTTTTTATGAAATAAACAGCAAATGAGTTGAGAATAAGGATAACGAAAGTTTACCCCTGATAAATAGTGGATTCGGATATCCAGGATAAATTCTTCCGCTTTGTAATGATGACACAGATTCTATTTTGTCGAATCATCGAAGAGGGGAAAATATTACTTGAGACAGATGGTCTTATTTTCCAATGTTTATCATGTTAAAGAGACAAGAGTTTTAACCGTTTGTATAATTTCCAGAGGATTTTATTTTATTTCCATACAAACGGAGGCTTTTTTCAATCCTTTGGATTGGACTGTCAGTATGAGTTGCCCTGTCTCATTTCCGCTTTTGACAACGGCCATGGCACGACCCTTCCATGCTTTTCGCTGAGGTAAGGTGTAAGCCGTTGAATCTGTCAAATCGGCACTGCATGTGGCTAAGAGAGTCCCTTCCCCTTCTATCTCAAAGTCGAGTAGATGGTCAGCAAAGGGCACAATTCGTCCCTTTTTATCAACAATTTGTACGGAGATAAAGGCCAAAGAGTTCCCGTCGGCGTTCATTTCCTTGCGATCTGTTGTCAGGAGAATATGTGAGGGCCGTTCTGCAGTTTCTATTATTTGAGGATCGACTTCTTTCCCATCGACCAATCCTACGACGCGCAAGGTTCCCGGTTCATAGGTTACAGGAATAACGGCTTTGAATTCTTCCTGACGTGTAGTGGGTTTTTCTGCAACCAATTTATCGTTGAGGTAAAGCCGAACAGCGGGATAACGCGAATAAATTTCTACATCAATTTTCTTCCCCTCATGTCCTGGCCAATTCCAACTTTCCCACGTAGGCCAAACGGACCATTGCGTCTCCTTTATCTCTCCGTAGTATCCGGAAGGTTCCTTGACGGAGAGATATAACTTCCGTTCTCCCTCAGGATTGTAAAGCATATCGCGGTAATATGATATAGGTTTACGCCAACCAGTTAAGTCTATATCTCCACAATAGGCTCCATGCCAGGGAAAATGGTCGCGATGGTAATGTTCTCCTTCTGTTTGTCCTGTGTAGAAGAAACGTCCGATGCCTGACTCTCCTAAATAATCAATACCCGTCCAGACAAAATCGCCGATAATATAAGAGAAGTCATTTACTCGTGCCCAATTGGTAAAGGCTTCACGAGGATAGGATTCGGTTTGCATCATCACACGGTTGGGTACCCGTTTGTGGTCGGAAGGACCTTTGTGCATCATATAGTTGTAACCAACAATATCGTGAGCTGCTGCTAATGGATCATAGATTTCCCAGTCGCTGTCCCATGAGGTCAAAGCAGAGGTAATGGGACGTGTAGAATCAAACTTACGGATGTATCCGGCAAGGGCATATGCGGTTAATACAGCCTCGGGAGCTTTACGTTCGATAATTTCGTTTCCGATGCTCCAGCAGAAAATGGATGGGTGGTTGCGGTCGCGTTTTACCATGGCTTCTATGTCATACATCCACCATTGATCGAAGAGAGAGGAGTAGTCATGAGGCGTTTTAGCGGTGCGCCAACCATCGAAAGATTCGTCGATAACAAGCAGTCCTATATGATCGCAAGCGTTTAGAAATTCCTCAGAAGGAGGATTATGAGAGGTGCGTACGGCATTGAATCCGGCTTCTTTCAATAGACGAACCTTTCTCCATTCGGCATCGCGGTAAGCGGCAGCACCAAGAGGCCCATTATCATGATGGACGCAGGCTCCATTCAGTTTGACAGAAGTGCCGTTAATACGTAACCCTCGATTTGCGTCGTAATCAATGGTCCGAATCCCGAAAGTTTCCGTTACAGCATCTTCTCCTCCCTGTTCCATGCTGCAGTTCAATTGATAAAGATGAGGAGTTTCCGTACTCCAAAGTTTTGCATTTTCCAAAGGAATCTGGAAATGAACGGTACGGGTTTCCCCTGCTTCCAAAACCATTTTTCTCTGGCAGGTTGCCTGAATTTCATTCTGGTAGAGAATATGAGTGTTCAAAATGAAAGAAACATCTTCTGTTTTTTCGTTTACAAGAGTCGTTTGTACAAGGATTTGCGTTTGATTATTCTCAGTCATGGTGCGTATTGCTATTCCCCAGGGAGCAAAGTGCAGCCGAGGAGTTCGGATAAGTTTTACATTTCGGTAAATTCCCGATCCTGAGTACCAACGACAATTCTTCTGTTGTGAATTATCAACCCGTACGGCCAATACGTTTTTTCCAGGTTTTAAATAAGAAGTTAAATCATGGAAAAAAGAGGAATATCCATAGGGGTATAGGCCTAAGTCGTGCCCATTAATAAATACTTGTGCGTTCATGTAAACTCCTTCAAAATAAATGGAGGTCAGCAAGTCTTGCTCTTTATCATTGTATTGAAATGTTTTTCGATACCAGGCAATTCCTGTGGGATAGTATCCTCCATCGTTTCCAGATGGATTTAAAGAATTTGGGGTCCCTTCAATACTCCAGTCATGGGGCAGGTCAAGTGTTCTCCATGCACTGTCATCAAAATCGGGACGGGCAGCATCTGCGATATCTCCTATTTGGAACTTCCACTGTTTGTTGAAACACTGTTCTCGAATTTCATTGGCCCATAAGTCTTGTTCTATACAGAAAAGGGCAAGCAGGATAACAGTTATCCTGGAAGTAAGGTGTTTTATCGATATTTTCATAATAGAAATGACTATATACGGATTAAAATTGTTTATTACAAAGATAAAAGGAATCGTCAGTATAAGCGTATATAGAAGAAAAATTTTTTAAGGGTTGTTTTTGCTCGTATCTATAAGGAGGTGGAGACCATACAAAATTTATTGTATGTGTTTAGCGAAATTCGATAAAATTAACAGAATCCTTTATTGATTAGAAATTAAAGAGACTACCAGCATAGGACCTCTTCTTTTTTTCTATATCTTTGTTCTTTATTTTCAGTGTGTATGAAAAAAAT
>CASFOM010000205.1 GCA_949296295.1 uncultured Alistipes sp.
AGCCACCGGCTTACCCATTCCATGTGCCATCAAATAAGGAGAACCCATCAAATCCATGAATTGTTGATCCACTACCCATCCTCCTTTTTCTGCAAAACTTTCAGCCTCGACAAACAATCGGGCTGCTTGTATTTGATTTACACAACATAAAAACAGGCCAAGAACAGATAAAAATTTCATACAGTATTGTTTTAGATGAAAAAAAAGTCATATTCACAAAGGTAAAAAATTTATCTGACTTTCAAAACGCAATTATGACATGATATTTTTTTTCGTTTAGAAAGAGGTGGGATATCGTTATTACCAATCACCTCATTATTTATGGAATTCGGACTTAATCATTTACAGAAATAAATCCTGCTAACATCTTCCTCAACACCTTACATTTTACGGATTCTACGCATAAAAAAGTGTACCCAATAATAATTGGATACACCTTCCTAACTTCTATACAAAAAATAAACTATTTAAATCTATATAGACCTCTCTTATTTATAAGAGATAACAAGTATCTTATCGTTTTTCCAGAATGCTTCCTTGTCTTGAATTAACAAGGCATTGATTTCCTTCTTTCCTTCGCCTTCTTCCAATGAATAAGAAGAAGTTGGGAAACTACCTATAATTTCCACTTTTTTCCCTTTAATTTCAATACGGTCTACATTTCTGATATCTATTTTGGTCAATTTTGATTTATCCAAATCCGGATTAACAGCCAAAGTACGTCCAATGGCCCCTTTCTTTATCAAAATACCTGACTCCAATAAGAATTTTTCTTCCCCTGCTATATAATAAGCTGTATTCAAATCATTGGTAGTTTGTTCCAGGTTTTGAGTCAAATTCTGGTTCTCCTGTTCTGCAGAAACAATTTCCGTATTGAGCTTAGCTATTTCTTCTTTCAAATTGTCAATATTTTTCAACATACTGGCAATAGTAGCATCCTTTTCTTTAACTTGACGTGTCATTTCAGCCACCAATTTTTGCAACCCCTCTATTTCCACATTGGCTTTCGATAATTGTCCCGTCGCTTTTTCAAGCCGTTTCAACTGTTCATTTTTTTCTTTTAAAATAGCAGCTATATCATTCAAATCGGCTTTAATCTGCTCCTTAGGCACTTTTCCTACTTCTGCCTGAGAGACAACCAAACCTTCCTTCCTCTTTATCTCATTCAATGATACAGCAATATCACTGATGGTCAGTAAGGCATCGTTGATAATTGAATCCTTGTTGCTGACAACATATTGCAGAGAATCATTCTGAACAGTCATTTGCTGTATAATTTGTTCATTTCTCTTTCGTTCGCCCATACAGGACGTTAATGTAGCAATAACAATAATTGCCCCGATAACTGTTTTCATCGTCTTAAAATTTATATCTTTTTGTTTTCATCTTTCACTGTTTCCATCATTCCCCGACATAACTTTTTCAATTGTTCGTCAGTTATAATGTAAGGAGGCATAATATATACCAAACGTCCAAAAGGTCGAATCCATATACCTCTTTCTACAAATTTTCGCTGCATACTGGCCATATTCACTTCCTGTTTCATCTCTATAACTCCTATGGCACCCAATACTCTCACATCTGCAACAGAAGAAAACGATGAGGCTTCCTGTAACTCTTCCTTCATTATTTTCTCCAATTCTCCTATGCGTTTTAATATCGGTTTTCCCATTAGGATATCAAAACTTTCACAAGCGATAGCTGCGGCCAAAGGATTTCCCATAAAAGTCGGACCATGCATGAAATTATGGGGAGGATTGGCTGATATGGTATCTGCAACATCAGTAGTAGCAGCAACACAAGCAAAACTCATATATCCTCCGGTAATGGCCTTCCCTATGCACATAATATCGGGGACGACTCCAGCCCATTCACACGCGAACATTTTTCCGGTTCGACCAAACCCGGTAGCTATTTCATCTGCAATAAGCAGGACATCATATTTATCACATAAAATCCGTAACTGCCTCAAATATTCCGGATGATAGAAATACATACCTCCCGCTCCCTGAACAATAGGTTCAAGAATAAAACCAGCCATTTCTGTACCATGTTGTTCAAACAATGTTTCAAAGGGCTTCATGGCATCAGGATTCCACGGTGCATCAAAAGCAACAGCAGGCCGCTCAATAAAAAACTGTATGGGTAATCGTCCATTGTATAAGGTATGCATACCACCTACGGGATCACATACCGACATGGCATGCCACGTATCGCCATGATATCCACCACGAATAGTTCCTATTTTACAAGGAGCTGATGTTTTATGTAATGCATACTGATATTGAAGAGCCATCTTTATAGCCACTTCTACTGCTACTGAACCACTGTCGCAATAAAAAAGACGTTCCAAACCATCCGGCAATACTGAACACAACCGCTGAGCCAATGCTACGGCAGGTTTATGTGTTAATCCGCCAAACATAACATGAGAAAATTGCTTCAGTTGTTCTGTTGCAGCACGATTCAAACGAGGATGATTATATCCATGTATCGCACACCACCAAGAGGACATTCCATCAATTAGCCGAGTTCCATCTTCCAATTCAATATATACCCCTTCTGCTTTTTTCACAGGATAAACAGGCAGTGGATTTATCATTGATGTATAAGGATGCCACAAATGTTTTTTATCAAAATCAAGCAATTTTTCTATTGTATCCATTTTTACTCCTTTAACGCATGACAAAGATATATCAATTTACGAGGAATATTACCAATTTACCTGCTATTTCTCCAACAAAAAATGAGTTAAATTTTCTAAAAATACCTTTAGATATGGCAAATAATTCAAAAAAGAGTACTTTTGCCGAATAAAATACCAATATGGAAACAACTTTTTCTTTATATACTGTTTACAACCATCTTCCCATTTGCTCTTTTTTATACATAACCCATGATTCCAATTTATTGTAAATACCTCAACGTCATCAAATAAAAACAGTATTTATAAAAACGAATTTATTATTAACCTCAAAACGTAAAGGAAATGAAAACTATCTCAAAAATCATTCTCATTGCGA
The DNA here is from genome assembly GCA_949296295.1 of uncultured Alistipes sp. Lineage (GTDB taxonomy): Bacteria > Bacteroidota > Bacteroidia > Bacteroidales > Rikenellaceae > CASDZK01. The sequence continues at coordinate 3,024 of CASFOM010000205.1, forward strand.
TTTGTATAGTCTTGGTTGCAGTTATTGTCTATAAGGCTGTGAACACGGTTCCTCCTAAGTCAATGCCAGCCGATGAACGAATCGTAAAAATCTTAAGACAAGGAGGATGTGCCGAGTGTCATACCGCCAACCCTCACCTTCCTTTCTATGCAAACTGGCCCATAGCCCGCAAAGTCATCACTGAAGATATTGTCAATGGGTACAAAGCCTTTGACATTATGCCCATGCTGATGGCAATTGAAAAGGGAGAAGCCATAAATGAAGTGGATTTAGCCAAAGTAGAGAAAACCGTAATAAACGGAACTATGCCTCTTCCTAAATACTATCTTATACATTGGGGAGCCTCTCTAACAAAAAAGAAATCAAAAATAATTATGGAATGGATACGTAACCACCGTTCACAATTCTATCCAAATTCCCTTGCAGCTTCTGAATTTGTCAATGAAAGCATAAGGCCCATACCCGACGCAGTAGAACACGATACCCGTAAAGCAGAATTGGGGAAAATTTTATATCATGACACAAGATTATCGGCCGACAATACCATTTCTTGTGCTACCTGCCACGGAATAAATACCGGAGGTGTGGACAACCTGAAATATTCCAAAGGAATCAAAGGGCAATTCGGAGGGGTAAATGCACCCACCGTATTTAATGCTGTTTTCAATTTTGCCCAATTCTGGGATGGAAGAGCAGGCACATTGGCAGAACAAGCGGGAGGACCTCCTCTTAATCCGGTTGAAATGGGATGTGCTTCTTTTGATGAAATTGTTACCCGTCTGAACGAAGATAAAGAATTCGTTAAAAACTTTAACGAAATCTATCCGGAAGGGTTAAACCAAACGACCATCACCGATGCCATTGAACAGTATGAAAGGACTCTTATCACTCCGAATTCTCCCTTTGACCGTTACCTGAAAGGAGACAAAGGAGCTATGGGAGCAGAAGAAATAAGAGGTTTTGAATTATTCAAGGAATACAACTGTGCTACCTGCCATGCAGGAATCAACATGGGAGGACTGAGTTACGAACTGATGGGACAAAGAGCTGATTATTTCAAAGATCGAGAACTTTATAAAAAATCAGGTCTCACGGATGGAGACAATGGGCGCTGGGCCCAAACAGGTGATGAAAGAGACCGTTTCCGTTTCCGCACTCCCGGATTACGCAATGTTGCCTTGACTTATCCCTATTATCATGACGGAAGCGTAGAAACCTTGGAAGAAGCTGTAAGAATGATGGCCAAATATCAAGTAGGAAGAGAACTTTCAGACGAGGACACCCAATCAATTACTGCCTTTCTAAATGCTTTGACCGGAGAATATAACGGACAACCTTTGGTCAATGACAACATGAAATAAATATTTCAAAGATGATGTATCATCATTCGCATTTTTGTCAATATTCAGAAGCAATGATTTGCCTAATCAATGAATGTTGTCCTTTTTATCAAGACTTTGCACCTTACCAAATCTGATACATCATACATGCAAAAGGAGGTGTGTCGAATTCATGATTGACACACCTCCTTATTTTTCTCCCAAAAAACAAAGGGTAATTCACCTATAAGACTGTTACCTGTAAATTTCGGATATCTCCATTTATATTACCTACCTTAGCCAAAGGGAATACCAAAGTTTGAATATATTGCATTTTTTTATCATTGGGTTTCACAATAGATTGCGGTTCCAATGTTTCCTTCAATTCTCCATTGACAAACAAACGGGTTTCCCGATTATCTCCTTCAAAAGCCAATCGAACAGATTGTCCTGTCGGTATGACATAATCAAAAGTATTCAAATAACCATCACGTTCAAAACCCAATTTTCCGGTTTTAGGATCGCTGGCATATACCGTAGCATTTTTATTTTGGAACAATACTGTTCCTTTTGAAACGTCTGACAAATTAAGTTCAAATTCCACTCGGTAATTATACCCTATTTCATATACATTGACCATATCTTCTGCCTGTAATATTTCCTTTACCAACATCGGTTCTCCCTGACGAGCATTTTTAACACGCCCCAAAATATTTACATCAGGCGCTTCACTCAATTTCTCCCGTTTTTCATTAAATTCGTCAAAAGGAATAAGATCCCGGCTTCCACTCCACATCTTTACAGCAAGTGTTTGCATGGCTGGCCATACACGATGATGTACATCCTTATGGGAAATACCATTTCCTACATGGTCGTTCCAAACAGCAAACATCCCTCCCAAGATAGCTGGATCATTGTCCCGGAAACGAACTCCTCCAACCTGTACGGGTTCCCAATGTTCATAAAGATACTTAGTATTGAGATAATCATAATAATAACCGGCAGCCGGAACAATATATAAATATCCGTCTGGAATAGAAATAAGATCATAGCCAGCTTCCACCATTTTCTTTGGATCAGCATAACCATTGTACCAGGCACTCATAATAACATTTTCACTTTTTACCGGGGTTTCTCCCTTTGCATGTGTTAAAGCACCCCATACAACAGCCTGTTTTCCATATTGTTCCACAAATTTAATATAATGGTCCGTGAAATATCTGAATTTTTCCACTACTTGCTGATCTTTATTAGAATATTCATCCGTACCGATATGTACTCGTTTCCCTCGAAATACCGGATTCGGACCTTCCAAATATTCCCGGAAAAGTCCATCCATGAATGTATAGGTTTCGGGATTAAATAAATCCAGATGGTCCATACCGTAGTCTTTACTTCCTATCTCCGGTTTATAATGAGTAAAAGCCAAGGTATGAGCAGGTGCATCAATCTCAGGGATAATAGCTACACCATATTCCTCTGCCAACTTTTGCAATTCAATAAATTCCTCTTTGGTATAATAACCATCTTTTGCAGTCAATCCAGGATAGGTTTCACTTTCCAATCGAAACGCAGCATACGTTTTATCCCAATCATCATCGAAGAAACCTTTAAATCCATTATCGTTAAGATGTATTTGAAATGTATTCATCTTATAATAAGACATAAACTTTACATAATCCCGTAAAAAGTCTATTGTGAAAAATTTTCGTCCGCAATCAAGCATGAATCCTCTAACCTCATATTTAGGATAGTCTGTAATTTCTCCTTTGGGCAATGCCATTGATTGTTCCATTAATTGCAATAAAGTCCGGGTTCCCCAGAAAATACCTTGCGGATGAGGGGCTTCCAAAGTCAAATAATTGCCAATATTCATTTTATACCCTTCTTCTCCCAATAAATATCCGGGTTTTAAAGTCATGAATATATCTCCCTTCTTAGGTGTTCCTATACGGATTTCACTCTCTTTAGAAAACATATCCCGAAGATCGTTTGACAAAGTTTGAGCTATTGGGGACAACTGTTCCGAATACTCTTGTGGAAATACAATCGTTACTTTGCTCTTCAGGGTAAGAACCCCTTCTCCTCCATTCCATTCTTGTAATTGAGGAATAACAAATGGCTTTTCATTTATTTGGGCAAACAAATTACCGATACATAAATGAATAGCAATGATTAGTAGTATTACTTTGTTCATAGGTATTTAAAATAATTAAAAAACACCTACAAATATAACGAATTTTTTATAAAATGATTTTTGATTACAAAAGTCTGAATAAAAAAGTATGTTTGGACTATGGATTAATTTTTAATTTGGGATTCATAATAATCGAGTCGTTTTTCACAAACTTCTTTAACAATATCCCGGAGCATTTCCACTTTGGGACAAGAACGTCTATATCTGTCTTGGTAATTTCGAAATCGGCATTGTAGCGTGATTCTATATAGGCTCTTTGCGCAAATTGAATAATCTTTTTTCCTCTTCCGTATTGCAATGAAAAATCCTGAAAATTTCATTAGTGAATTTTACAGCAATATGACTAGTCCCCAATAACCATTATAATTATTTTTTAGGACCAGTCATATTTAAATTAGATTAACGGAATAAAAAATACCAAATCAATATAACAATCAATATAATAATCGACAAAATTTGCATAGAAGATTTGTACTTTTCAATAGCCGGAGATTCAGGTTCTTCATCCGGAATATCAATCTTTGGAATCTTCCTTTGAAATTTCATGGTTTCTTGATTACCATCATTTTGACCAATCACAGAATTAGGAACCGGAATAATCTTATATTCATTAGGGCTCTTCTCAAGACCAACAATTGCATAATGACAATTTAATTGTTTCTCATGTTTAGGAGAAAATACCGCTTTCGTAAACAAAACAATTCCTTCAAAATGATCACTTATTGTCATTACCGCATCCCGATCTTCTTCTTTGATAATATGCGTTCCACTATCGTTACTTAATATGTAATAATCATAACCTTCCGACTGAACAGAATCATAGCGGATATGCCCCACTTCCAATTCATCTATCAAAGATTTGACGTTCTGTAAAGTCTGCTCATCTATGGCTGTTTTTAGAAATGGACAAGCATAGACTGTATAACGACTATCTTCGTGTGCAACACTACGAATCGGATAAAGATTGACTACTCTTCCATTTTCTAATTTCTGGTATTTTTTTGCCAATTTTTTAACCGCCTTTTCATCGTATCCGAAAGGAATTTCCCCTCCTGCAAGAACAGTTGTCAATTGCTGTATCTTTTCCATGATAAATTAATTGTCCTGTTTTGAATATGCTGAAAACTCACAACCAAAACGTTCTACCATCATATTATCCATCTCATCCGCTTTTTCCGCTAAAGTCACCAACGTCTGACGAATGCAATCTTCCGATTTATCTGTGATATCCGATAAATGAATCCGGTAACATATATATATTTGTCGTCCTTCTATCCCAAGTTTGTAAGGAGAAAAATCAGTATCAAGCATATAATTTAAAACTTTTTCCACATCCTTCTTGGGTAACAAGTTAATCGGAGAAATAGCGAATAAATAAGTACGATCGTAAACAAACAACCTGATTTCAGAACTTCCTTTGTGGAAAAGCCATGCTTCATAACCATCCCGAGCTAAAACAGGATTGATTCCCATTTGTTCAATAGCATTTTCACAAAACTCACTCAAAGGAGAAAGTTGTCGTTCTTCAAACACTCCTTCCGGTAATTTCTCACCACATGACGGACAAAATTCTTCTTCCTCTGAAATCAAACTGTCACAACTGTCACATTGAACTTGAAAACAATTCCGGTCAAGATCTTCGATAGATTCAAACAACTTACGCAACGATTCTACTCGAATACCAAATCCCATATTATCGGCATCTGAATTGGTAAACTTACTAACCGTAATACCAACTACTTCATCCTTATCATTAATAATCGGACCTCCCGAATTACCCGGATTCACTGCTGCATCTGTCTGGATATAATACTGTCCATTCATCAACTGTTTGGGAGATGAAACAGTACCTTCCGTCACCGTAAACGGCATACCATAAGGATAACCGGCTACTCGAATTTTTTCACTGATAGACAAGGAATCATTAGCCGCCAAAGTTAAATCAGGCAATGTTGAAAAATCGTGATCAACAGCCAGCAATGCAATATCCAAAGTAGGATTCACAAGCACTACTCTTGCCAAATAAGGATTACGATTATTATCTTGGATAGCTACCGTATGGAAACCTTCTACTACATGATAATTCGTCACAAAAAGATCATATTCTTTAAGGTAAAAACAACTTCCAGAACCTCCTGCATGGGTTACCTTAAATATTACATTATATATATTCTGTTCCATGAAAAAACTGTTTTAATTATTTAAATAAACCACCCATCATTTTTTGTTGCATTTCGCCTACCAAACGCATATATTCTGTCATATCTCCACGAGACATGGCTTCTGTCATCTTTTGTTGCAACTCTTGTATTTCATTTCCTGCCATTGCCTCTGTCATCTTCTGTTGCATGGCAACAGCCGCAGCATTGGCCTGTTCCATCATCTGCTGAGCTGCTGGATTATCCATCAAACCTGAAAGATCCATATCTGAATCTTCTTCTGACTCAATCTCCCCTTCCATAATTTTATCCAAAGCGGTCCAAAGAATATCTGCTGCTTCATCCATCGAATGTTCTGATGACTCTTTCAATGCCTTAACCATTATGGCATTAAGATCGTCCTGCATATCGTTATAAAAATAGGCTTCATAAAATTTATAACAGATACGTACTGCTGCCCGTTCATAATCCTGTGCTTGCATTGCTGCAGTAGCTTCTTCATATACATCCTTCATGTTCTCTTGAATATTTTGCAGAGAAGAAGGACCTTTAGGAGAAACCAACGTATCGACAAAATAGAGATCTTCTGCAATCTTTTCTTTGGGAGTAGCCAGTAATTTCTGCAAAAATGACGTTCCTTTCATAACCAATTCCGCTACCGGAAGTTCCTCATCCATATCATCAACCGCTTTATCCAAATCATTAGCCAACTGTCCTTGAGGGTGAGCAAAATAGGAAATCTGATAAAAAGCGGTATCCAATACATTCCATGAATAACCGTAACGTCGCTGCTCATTATATTCTTTCACAGCTGCCAATGTCGTATTTCCCAACGTTTGAACAGCATCATAAATACGATCTATGGTTTCTGTCGGATAAGGAGTTATTTGAGGTTCATAACAACGAGTTGCCCCAAACTTCGTACAAAATTCATCGTCGTATTTGTCCCCTACGCGACAAATATTTTGAAGTACCCCAAAAATTTTATGTGGATGGCTTTCCGACAATAAACAATGGTATTCCATTTTCAATCGGTCACCATCTTTTACAAACCGAGGCAACAACAATCTATTAATATTCATATCGGCAACTTGTCGTAACATAGCAACCCGTCCTTTTTCCGGCAGATTCAAAAAATCAGCATCGATATACAATGAATCCCCTTCAATACGAATATTGACTATAATAGAGCCATGAGGCAAATGGAACTCTGTTCCATCATTGTTTCCGTATTTTCCACGGAATTCAGGATTAAAATAGTCAAGTAACGTGTGGAATGCTTCTACATACTTATCCTCACTGTATAAATCAAGACTTTTATCATACATGTCCCGATGCGTAGCACTCTGTGTAGAATCCTTGACTGGTGAAATAAAAGGAAGTGTACGTTTCATTTTTTTGTAATTTATGGTTATTATCTTTTCTAATTACTTCTAAATATTTTTGAGAATCTCTCTTCTCTTTGACTATAAAATTATTTTAGCTCCTTTTCTACTGTTCGACAAAAGTCTATTTCTCGATAAAGTTGTTCCAATAAATGTTCATTACTCAATGACTTTCTTCCCGGACGAAGAAATCCATCCAAAGTATCAGACGCATAATAAAACGTATTACCACTAAAAGACAACATCAAATCACGCTTGAAATATTGTCGTAGCTGCGTCAGTTGTCGCATCATTGAAGGGGTAAGAATCATTCGGGCTTCCACTTCATCGTCAGCATAAACAACAAATAACTGTTCAAACTCCGGATCTTCAAGATGCACAAACTTTGCTCCGTTTTTCCGTTTAAATCCTTGTATTGTTTGTGCCAAATAACCGACTTTATTTTCAAGATGATCCGGCAACAGCATCACATATCCTTTAAAGGTACGAGACATTCTGCAATAACCGAACATACCCCGAAAACTATGCATGGTACTCTCAATCCTTGAACCTAAAATCGGACGGACCAAATATTGGTATAATGGTTCAAAAAAATTCCATACAGAAAAATCTTTTTGACTAACGGATGTAATACCGACATCGATTATGGTCATATATTGTTCTCCAACCGGAATATCCACCCGTCCATAACCTGTGGCGCTGATGGAAGAATGAGAAACGGATGAAGAGCTAAAAAGGCGGCTCGCGGACAATTCCCGAACATCGATACCTCCGGAAGGAGTATATTGTGCCAATGGGAACATTTGACTGACCATATGATTCATCATATCGTTTTCCTGTTTGTTCAATGCATTAAGACTTTTCATAAAGACATAATGTAAGACACAAAATATGACAAATCCAATCATTACATATTGACCAGTAGCCACTGAGGTTTCGTAATCACTACGGTCAATAAGGAATCCTCCGAAAAGGCAAAATGCAAACCAAAACAACGCGGTGGGATAAATAATACAAATCAGGCAACGTACCAATCTACGTAATCTGCGGACATGCTTTAGCCTTTGTTTCATCTGTTGATACAAGGCTTTGAAATCTATTGTTGGCTGCTCCATTATTTAAATAAATCTGAAACATTAACCTGTTGTTTCTCACTTTCTGGAATTTCAATCAATTCCTGTTGCTCATGTTTGGTCCATGATGCAATAATCGAAGAAGGAAACATCTCTATCGCATTATTATAATCTGTAACGGCAGCATTGTAGGTCCGACGAATCGCTTGAAGTTCATTTTCCATCTCCTCAATTTGACTTTGAAGATGGAGAAATTGTACATTTGCCTTTAGTTCCGGATAATTTTCTACCGCCACATTCAATCTTGTTAATAATGAAGATATTTCACCTCCATTTTTAATTTGTTCATTTTCTGGAGCAGAAGAGACTCGTGAACGCAATTCTGAAATACGAGTCAATATTTGGTTTTCATGTCCCATATAAACTTTTACAGAAGCTACCAAATTCGGAATCAAGTCGTTCCTTTGTTTCAAAGCTACGCAAATACCACTTTTACATTGCTTTACCCGATTACGTTTAGCAATAAGATTATTGGATATTACAATTCCCCAAAACACCAATAATAGTAAAAGGCCTATAATAAGACAAGAAATAATAGTTATTGCTGACATAATTAACCCTTATATAATTCACCTGAAATACATTTAATAGTTCCTTCATACCAAAAATGGGGGACAATCCCTTCTGTAGGAAGATAACCTTTAGGAAGATTCTTATCATACACAACCAACCTACGAGTATAAGCCTCTGCTCCTTCCGACAGACTCTCGCCCAACCGTTCTCCATTCCAATTACTTTCATCCTTAACTTGGGCGATCACGTTCTGACAATCTGCTGCAACAGGACGTTTCCCTTCACACATTTCTCTCAATACATGCATCACTCGCTGCAACCATTCTGTATCCCGTTTATGAGCTTCATCAAGAGCATAAACTCCTATGATATGATGGGTATCCTCTTCATGCTTACCTCCTTTCCATGCTTCTTTCTGGGCATGAACCACTCCTACATAGATAATATCACCCTCGCAATATTTTTTACGCCATTTTTCTTTACCAAACCAAGGAGCTTTTCCCGCCACAACTTTAAAAAACAGAGTATCAGTACTACGTGGTGTAGCAACATAAGGAGTTAATTTACTCAAATCAATAGGATTATAATATAATTTTCTATCTCTCTCCGCTTCTTCCTGCTCTTTTGCCCGACGTACTGCAAGTTTCTCTCGATAAGCACCTACATCACAACCATCCTTTTCTAGCTTATCCAAGTCATTCTCTGTCATTGTTTTTTCCCATTCGGTCATTGCGTTTTTAAAAAATTCCATAGCGTTCACGTTTTATTTATGAAAAACTTAACTCTACTCATAAATGTATAGTCATGATGGATCGTCACTATACAGAAAGCGTGGCACTGCAAAGCCATATTAATTTGGAGATCCTGAGATTACCCTTATTCATGGTTATAGCAGCCCACACTAAACGTGAAACCGCCATGCTCCTATCTCGTGCTAAATTCGAAAATTTCTCAGGTTCCCAAATTACAAGATCAGCATAACGCTCGTATATATCTCAACTGAGCCTTATTCTCAATTGCTTTACAAATATATATTTTTTTCACATATTAACCTAATATTACAACACAAAAAACAAATATACCAGAGAAACAGCATGAATTTTTTTCAATAATCTTACAATCTTATCACTACACACAACCAATACCATTTATACTTATCCAACTGATTATCAACAGATATATAAAATTCTTTAAAAATTGACTAGTCCTAAATAACCGTTACAGTTATTGGACAAAAATA
>CASFOM010000206.1 GCA_949296295.1 uncultured Alistipes sp.
AATATCGGTCATTACGGTTTGGCATTTGATTATTACACGCATTTCACCTCTCCTATTCGGCGTTATCCGGATATGATGGTTCATCGTTTGTTACAACATTATTTGGATGGAGGCGCCTCCGTAGATAAGGAGTTCTATGAAGACCTTTGCCGTCACTCTTCGGACCGGGAGGTTCGGGCTGCGGATGCAGAGCGTTCTTCTGTTCGTTATAAGATGGTTGAGTTTATGATGGATAAGATAGGCGAGGAGTTTGACGGATATATTTCCGGGATTACGGAATGGGGTGTTTATGTAGAGTTGGATCAGACGAAGATAGAGGGTATGGTATCGGTTCGGGATATGTTGGATGACCATTATATATATGATGGAGACAATTATCGGTTAATAGGAGAAAAGAAAGGTCGGATATTGACGTTGGGGGATCCTGTTTCCGTACGTGTATTGCGATGTGATTTGCAGAAGAAGCAAATTGATTATGAATTGACTTCGCATACGGATCTTTCATCGGGGAAGCGTTATCGCTTTGAACCGGTTAAGAATAAGAGTGTTAAAGTAGGGAAAAAAGGAAATATCGTCAAAGAGCAGCCTGTATTACGTAAAAAAAGGAAATAAAAGTTTTCCAATTTAGCGGTTGCAAGCAATAAAAAGCGTATATTTGTGTGTTAAAAAAAGAAAAATAAGATATGAAATTACCGCAATTAGTGAATGTACTGTTATTAGGCACGGGAGGGAGAGAACATGCTTTTGCATGGAAGATTGCACAGAGTGAACGGTTGGCTAAGCTGTTTATAGCTAAAGGGAATGCCGGGACGAAATCGTTAGGCACGAATGTCGATATCAGTCCTACTAATTTTGCCGGGATCAAACAGTTTGTTTTGACGAATAATATCAATTTGGTGGTAGTAGGTCCTGAAGAGCCTTTAGTACGGGGGATTCGGGATTTCTTTGCCGGAGATGATGAGATTTGTTATGTACCTGTTGTTGGACCGTCAGCAGCGGGAGCGATGTTGGAAGGAAGTAAACAGTTTGCGAAAGACTTTATGCAGCGGAACGGTATTCCGACAGCTCGTTATCAGACGTTTGGGAAGAATGATTTGGAAGCCGGCTATGCTTTTTTAGAGCAGTTACAACCGCCTTATGTATTGAAGGCAAATGGTTTGGCGGCAGGGAAAGGAGTTGTTATTCCCACCACTTTGGCATCTGCGAAACAGGAACTGTCCGATATGTTGAACGGTAAGTTTGGGATAGCTAGTCAGAAAGTGGTCATAGAGGAGTATCTGAATGGGATTGAGTTATCCGTTTTTGTGGTAACGGATGGTACTGATTATAAGATATTGCCGGAGGCTAAAGATTACAAGCGCGTAGGAGAAGGCGATACGGGATTGAATACGGGAGGTATGGGAGCAGTGTCACCGGTTCCTTTTGCTACTCCTGAATTCATGGAGAAAGTGGAAGAGCGTATAGTGAAACCCACGATAGCAGGTTTGGCCAAGGAAAAAATACTGTATAAAGGGTTTATTTTTGTGGGTATTATGAATGTGGATGGGGATCCCTATGTCATAGAGTATAATGTACGAATGGGAGATCCGGAGACAGAAGTTGTCTTGCCGCGAATAGAATCGGACATCATAGATCTTTTTGAAGGTATTGTGTATAATTCTCTTTCTACGAAGGAGTTACGGGTTAGTTCAGATACGGCAGTTACCGTTGTTGCGGTATCGGGAGGGTATCCGGGAGCTTATGAGTCAGGGAAAGAGATTAGTGGTCTTGACAGTGTGACGGAAAGTATTGTGTTCCATGCAGGGACGTCAGGTACGAAAACAGGCGTAGAGACGGCAGGCGGACGTGTTTTGGCCGTCACATCCAAAGGGAGAGATATTCCGGAAGCTTTGGAGAAATCTTACGCTTCATTGTCAGGCATTCATTATGAAGGTATTTATTATCGGAAAGATATTGGTCAGGATCTTATGAAGTATCGGAAGTAGGTCTATGCGGAAGTTTTTTTCTGGATATTATTTATATCTTTCGAGAAGATGAGTTTCGATTTTACCCGTCAATCTTTATTACAAACAATTCTCTATTTCTTGCTTTTATTGGCTATTTTATGGAATAGGGAATTGTTTTTTGTTTTTCAGTCTTTTCCGGAAGTTGTTGTAGAGTCTTTGGATCAAAGCGGCTATATGCCTTTGTCCATGCGTTGTATGGCGTATGTCTCTTCTGTTCCCGGTCTTTTGCTTGGTTTGGCTGTTTTGCTGCTTTTTTTTAATGCTTTTTTCCTGACACGTATTGTGATACGGAATGTGTTGTTTATCAACCGAAGTTATTTGCCATCCCTTTTGTTCCTTCTGTACTGTTCGTTGATGACAGAGATGCAGTTGAGTGTCATTTCACAATGTGTAGTCTTGTTCTTTTTGTTGGGATTTGAAAATCTGTTTATGATACCGAAAGCGGATCATACGGTTAAATATACGTTGAACGGGTCCTTTTTTATCGGTTTGTCATCTCTTTTTTATCTTCCTTCAGTCGCCTTTTCCTTGTTGGTTTTCGTTATACTTTTTTTGTATGACCGTTTTTCTTTCCGGGAATGGTTGGTGGCTGTAATCGGTTTTCTGGCCGCACCGTTTTTTTATTCCTATTTTTTATGGATTGTGGGAGAGCCCTTTCCTGCCTATTATTATCAGGCGGTATCTGTTTTTAAGGAGATCTATCAGACAGGTTTCTTTGAATGGCAATCTATTCCTTGGCCGGGATATTTATTGGGAGGTATTACCTTTGGGTATCTGTTGTGGTCAGTGACCGTCTTCTTTAAAAGAGCCGCATCATTGAATATATGGACAGTTAAATCCTATCTTTTTTTCCTTTGGATGCTGTTGTTCAGTCTGATTCTGGTAGTCGTTTTTTATGCTACCCGTATTACGCTGTTTCCCATAGCAGCGGTTCCAGTAACGGTTCTTTTGACGGTTTTGGTTCGTTTGATTAACAAACAGATTGTCGTCAATAGTTTGTTGGGTTTACTCCTGATAGGTATATTGTTATTTAATATGATGAACTGATTTTTGTTCTCCTTAATTAACCTACTATTTGGAATTGTTGATTCACCCAAGGCACCCTGTCTGAGATTCCCCGCTGCAGGCAATAATCTATATCATAATCAAATCCCAATTGCATCAGATCGTTGTAGTGCCGAGACCGTTTTAATCCCTGTTTCATATCTTTTTGATATAATAAGTAGAGGTCTCTGATGCTCCATGCAATGTCGGATAATTCTGCATTTCCTGTTTGTAACAACAATTCATCGGCCATCAATCCGGCACATAAGGCATCTTCTAAAGTGAATTTGTTTTCCCTGCCGGAGCAAACCAGGGTAATATCACGGTTGTCGGTCATCATTTGAGAACATACCGCACGATAGTTGAGCATGGCGGCAATGTATATGGCATGAGCGGAACGGGAAGCATTAACGGCCCGGGTACCGTTAGTTGTTGTCATAATCATTGTTTTCCCCTCCAGTTCCATGTTGTTCATGTAGGAATGTGGAGAGTTGTCTTTGTCAAATCCCGGTATTTTTAGCGCATTCCTTTCTCCTCCCGTTATAACCTCTTCTCCCAGAGCCATATATTGAGAACGGAGGTTTTCAGCTTCTTCTATGGTAATGACCGGAATAATTCGTTGGATACCGTGTTCTAATGCCGTTATCATCACCGAAGTAGCTCTGAATACATCAATGACTGCGACACTACGGTCAGCTACGCGTTCCGGAGTAGTGTCGGCAGCTGAAATGGTAATATCTATTTTCATTATCCGAATTTGTTATAAAAGGTTTTCTGTTAAAGTAGCCACCATGACTGCTTTGATGGTGTGTAGGCGATTTTCCGCCTGATCGAATACAATGGAAGCCTCGCTTTCAAAAACTTCCTCCGTTACTTCCATCTCTTTTATCCCGAAATTGTCGTATATTTTTTGTCCGATGGATGTTTCTGTGTTGTGGCAGGCGGGAAGACAATGCATGAACCGAATCTGATGGTTCTGTGCGGCGTTCATGATTTCCGAGGTTATACGGAAAGGTTCTAACCGTTTAATCCGTTCTTCCCATAACGTTTCATCCTCTCCCATGGAAAGCCATACGTCGGTATAAATGAAGTCGCAACCGAATATAGCCTCTTTAAGATTATCAGTAATCGTTAAACAACCTCCGTTTTCTTTTTCTTCCTTACGAGCAATTTTTAGTATTTCGTTTTCAGGATTCAAGGATTTAGGGGCAGCTATCCGAAAATCCATTCCCATTTTCAGACAGGCTACCATCAGCGAATTACTTACGTTGTTACATGCATTTCCAGCATAACAAACCTTCATTTGCGATAAAGGTTTTTGATTGTGTTCCTGCATGGTCAGTAAATCGGCAAGTGCTTGAGTAGGATGTGCAGAATCCGTTAATCCATTCCATACGGGCACCCCGGCGTAATGAGCCAATATTTCTACGGTTTGTTGGGAGAAACCTCTGTATTCAATGCCCTGAAACATTCGTCCCAATACTCTGGCGGAATCTTTTATTGACTCTTTTTTTCCTATTTGCGATTCGGAAGAAAGATAAGTAGTTTTAGCCCCCTGATCGGCAGCAGCCACTTCAAAGGCACATCGGGTACGCGTGGAATCTTTTTCAAAGATTAGGGCGATATTTTTCCCTTTCAGAAATTGTATTTCCTTCCCTTCTTTCTTTTTTCGTTTCAACAGGACCGCTAAATCGAGCAGATATTTGATTTCTTCCTGAGAGCAATCACTAATCCTCAACAGACTTTTTTGTTGTAAACTTTTCATGAGGGAAAATGTTTATTTGATGCATCGGAACATACGTCCGAATCGGATGTTGTTGGGGAATTTCTTGTTTTTGTCTAATGATAACCAAACGAAGGATGCTTTTCCTACTACATGGTCTTCCGGAACGAATCCCCAGAATCGGGAGTCCAAAGAATTGTGCCGATTATCTCCCATCATGAAGAAATAATCCATCTGGAAGGTATAATCATTCGCTTCTTTCCCGTCAATGTATATTTTCCCCTCTTTTTCTTCCAACTGATGTCCTTCATAATTTTTGATGATTCGTCTGTAAAGGGCGATGTTTTCCGGTGTTAATTTTACCGTAGTCCCTTTGGCCGGGATTGTCAGAGGCCCGAATCGGTCTGTGGACCATTTGTAGTGAGTGGTATCGTGAGGGAATACATCCACCGAAGGAATTGTGTCCAAATAACGTTCTACGGAAACAACATTCTCCATCTTTTTTAACCTTTCCACATTTACGTCGTTCAACATCATTTGATAAACGGAGTTTTGAGGATAATATCCATAATCTTCCGGATTCATTTCCAAACTTTCGATGACTTTTTGAGAGAGTGGTTTCCCATTGGTATATACGGCATAAATGTATTGTTTCCCCGGGATAGGTTCTTCTGGAGTTCCGTTTATATATACGATTCCGTCCTTTACCTCCAGACGGTCTCCGGGTATGGCAACGGCTCGTTTGATGTAGTTGTCGCGTTTATCTACGGGGTGAGCGATTATTTTGGATTGTTGTTCTACTGCCTTTCGTCCGAATTTTCTGATCAGTTGGTAGTAGTTGCTTTGAGGGTCTCGTAAAGCTACGGTATCCCCTTCAGGATAATTGAAAACGACGACATCCCGTCGTTCTATGGTGTCCAATCCGGCAATTCGTCTGTAAGGACGTTTAATCCATTCCAAATAGGATTTTTGATTGGGGTTTAGAGGATTCATGTTGTGTACGAATGGGAACGACAGGGGTGTATTGGGAAGTTTCGGCCCATAGGCTACTTTGCTGACCCCCAAATAGTCTCCGACCATTAATGTTCGTTCCATGGAAGGGGTTGGGATGACATACATTTCGATAAAATAGGTTCTGATAAGGGATGCCACGACCACCGCGAACAAAATGGCTTCTACCCATCCATAGATGCTCTTATACGTTTTGTTTCGTTCTTTAAGGGCCAAATGTTTGTCCCAGAACCATTTTTTATAATTTTTAGAAATATAGAGGTCGTAAATGACCGGAATTCCAATGATCGTCCACCACAATCGGGCCCATACAACAAACCACATGAGATATAAAAAGGTTACGACGGAGAATTTTACCCATTTGTTATTTCGTATTTGTTGTACTTTTTCTTTTATTTTCATGATGATAGTATGGTGTTTTATATTGTTTATCAAATATATAGCATTATATATGCTGCTGTTTTTCTTCCACGAAAATACGATAAAAGTATGTTTTTTTGAGCAAATAACATAACGGGGGGATTATTTCTTTGGGTTTATGTTGGTTCTTTTTTCAGAAAAGATAAAAAAAGTTGTATAGTTTTGGAACAAAAGATAAAATTGTCTATATTTGCACGTAATTAAAAAAGAGAAGATGTATTTTAATTTGCACCATAGCAGCCATCATCATTACTGTGTACGATTCAGGTAGGCAGCGTGGTTCTGTGGGCAATTGCAAAAGATACGGAAAGAGGCTTACCAAAAGTGAGTCTCTTTTTCTTTTTTAAATGATTAAACGGATATTATTAACAAGGAAGGTTTTTGTTTGTTGTTTTTGATTGGAGTTTGAGTTTGGAAGGATGAGTTTTAATCGTTCATAGGATAATGGATTTTATGTGTGATGAATCCGTATAACCACTCTGTCTGGAAGGATAAATAAAAGCCGTCATAATTAAAAAGTATATGATTAGATTAGCGATTCAGAAAAAAGGCCGTTTGAATACGGACAGTCTCGAGTTGCTTGCCGAAGCAGGTATCCGAGTATCCGATGGCAGTCGTCAGTTATTGACCTCATCCGATGATTTTCCGATAGAAGTTCTTTATTTGCGGGATGATGATATCCCTCATGTTGTTGCTATGGGAGTGGCAGATATCGGTATTGTCGGTCAGAATGAAGTGAGTGAAAAAGGTCAGGCGGTAGATGAGGTTTATCAGTTGGGTTTTGGGAAATGCCGGATTTCCTTGGCGGTTCCTAAATCGGAAAATTATACCTCTTTGGACTATTTTAACGGGAAACGGATAGCGACGTCGTATCCGAATATTCTTCGAGCCTTTTTTTCTGAAAAGGGTATTCGTGCGGATGTTCATGATATTGCAGGTTCTGTAGAGATAGCCCCTTCAGTCGGTCTTGCAGATGCTATTTTCGATATAGTCAGTTCCGGAGCTACGTTGGTAACGAATGGCTTGAAGGAAGTGGAAAAAGTATTCTTTTCAGAAGCGGTAGTCATTGCTAATCCGAACTTGACCGAAGAGAAGAGAGCTCTTTTGCAGCAATTGCTGTTCCGGTTTGATTCGGTGAAACGCAGCAAGGGGATGAAATATATGTTGCTCAATCTTCCGAATGATAAGGTTGATGAAGTTGTTGCGATGCTTCCAGGGATGAAAAGTCCGACGATTCTTCCTTTGGCACAGGCAGGGTGGAGTTCCATTCATGTAGTTGTTAATGAACGGGAGTTGTGGGGGAAAATAGAAGCCTTGAAAAAAATCGGAGCAGAAGATATTTTGGTGTTGTCACTTGAAAAAATGATACCGTAATGAAAATTTATGATAATCCAGGTCGGGAACAATGGGCTTCTCTGACGGCACGTAATGCCATTGAATCGGCTCCCGTAGGAGAGGTTGTCTCCTCGATTATAACTCGGGTCCGGGAAGAAGGAGATTCCGCTTTGTTCGATTTTTGCCGTACGATAGATGGCGTATCCCTTACCTCTTTGGAAGTTTCAGAAGCAGAAATAGAATCAGCTTGCGAACGGGTATCTCCGGAATTAAAAGCATCTATTGAATCGGCGCGAGATCATATTCTTCGTTTTCATGAAGCGCAACGGATGTCTCCTGTTCGTGTGGAGACCATGCCTGGTGTTTGTTGCTATCAACGAGCAGTTCCCATTGATCAGGTAGGTCTGTATGTTCCGGGTGGCAGCGCTCCGCTGTTTTCTACGGTTCTGATGCTTGCAGTACCGGCCTTTATTGCCGGATGTCGTCATGTTGTCATGTGTACTCCTCCGGACAAAAGCGGAAGTGTCAATGATTTGATCCTTTTTTCTGCCCGGTTATGTGGAGTAACTCATATTTACAAGGTAGGAGGAGCACAGGCCATCGCAGCCATGGCTTATGGAACGGAGAGTATTCCGAAAGTGAATAAGATTTTCGGTCCGGGAAATCGTTATGTTACGGAAGCGAAACAACAGGTCAGTCGTACGGAGGTGTCTATTGATATGCCCGCAGGTCCGTCGGAGGTTCTGGTTATGGCGGATGAGACGGCTTATCCGGAGTTTGTGGCCTCTGATTTATTGTCGCAGGCGGAACATGGTCCGGACAGTCAGGCTCTTTTGGTTACCTCTTCTCATGCTTTTGCTGAACAGGTGATGAATTGTGTGGAACAACAGAAACAAATTCTTTCCCGGGCGTCCATCATCGACCAATCTTTGGCAAACAGTCGTATCATAGTGCTTGACAGTCGTGAAAAGATGACCGATTTCGCCAACTGTTATGCAGCGGAACATTTGATAGTTTCTATGGAAAATCCCTGGGATATCGTATCGCACATTACCTCCGCAGGTAGTATTTTTGTAGGAAATTATACACCGGAGAGTGCGGGCGATTATGCTTCAGGTACGAATCATACCTTGCCTACCTATGGCTGGGCTCGTTCATGCAGCGGTGTTAATCTGGACAGCTTTACCAAAAAAATAACCATTCAGGAAATTACCCCAGACGGTTTACAATGTCTTGGTCCGATAGTGGAAAGTATGGCACAAGCGGAAAGTCTTACCGCTCATCGCAACGCCATAGCAGTACGGATGAAAACGTTGAATAGTAAAAAATGCTAACCCTAAAGAGTATGGAACTGAAA
>CASFOM010000207.1 GCA_949296295.1 uncultured Alistipes sp.
ACTTTGAGCTACTGCACCTGCAGAATAAAAAAGAAACACAACTAAACTGAAAGTCATTAGTTGAAAATTCTTTTTCATGACTGTAATTTTTTTGTTTTACTTTAATAAAATATCTCGTAGAAGTTGATAAATAATTCTTTGAAATAATTGAAATATAGTCTATGAATGCGTATTTGACGAAAAGAATCTGATTTTACTTTTGTAGTGCAAATTATTGCCGTATATGAATAAAAACAAATACTTTTTAATAGCTCTCTTTTTGAACATAATACAATTTAATAATTTATTGTATGTTATATGGTGGAGTTCGATATGATAAATATTTACGTATGGTAATGAACTATTGGTGATGATGTTTGGGTTATTGAGTAACTGTGAAAGTTTCTATGATTGGTAATTGATTGGTACATTCATCAGAGAAAATATTATCATTTAGAATTCAGGGGTAACCCTTATCACCAAAAACATCCTTGTAACAGCAATTTAAAATAAATAGGTTTTAGGAATACCTCTGAAAATACGTTCCAAATACAAATCAGCGTAGTAACTATCATTTACGGTTTGGTATTGATATTATATAACCTGATATGTATTTGAATTATTTAACTATCTAATTATCATTCTATTATAGAATGTCTCTCCCTCTATGTGTCTGTTCAATAAGACTATTTTCAATGATGTCAAAGAGCTATTTGATCCCTTGTGCCGAGGTCGTTTGGTCGTTTTTTATTAATCCCGATATTAGTGATATCAAAGATATAGTTCATATTCCTTTTTTGCAAGACATGTTTTTTTTAATATCATGTTTACTATGATGAGAAGTAATCCATTGACTTTTTTTGCATTATGCGGGCATACGGAAATGCATCGCATACAGGAGATGCAGACCTTTTTGTTTACCTTCATCGGATTATTTTTGTCAATGGCACCGACAGGACATTGGGAAGCGCAAATCCCGCACCCAATACATGCCTTTGTCGTTTGGGGTATTATACCTGTATTCTTTACTTTTCTGTATGGTCTGTTCCCTGGAATTGCAGGCGTGGTAAGGTCTCTTTGGGACAGTTTATCGATAATCTTTTCAGCAAACTCCTTTAATTGTCTGTAATCATCTTGATCGGGCCGGTTTGTCGCATATCTGCGGGCTATTGAGTGTTCTGCGATGGCTGCAACTGCTGCTATGATGAAGAAGCCGGCTTGTTGTACCGTATCTTGAAGTTCTGCCAGAGTGTCTTCATAAGCACGGTTTCCATAAACACAAACTATAATTGCCTTTGCACCGTTTCCCTGAAGTTGAGAAATCCGTTCTTTTGCCGGGGCAGGTACGCGCCCGCTGTACGATGGAACGGCAATTATGGCTGTATCTTCATTGGTTAGTGCAATATTATGAAAGTTTGTTGTTCGATCTGACAAATCAATATTTATTGATTTTCGGTTCAATTCATTGACTAAAAATCCGGAAACTTTTTGGGTTCCTCCTGTTGGACTAAAATATATTTCATAGATGTTCATGTTTTATCCCTCCTTTTTCTGTTGTAGGTTTATTGATAATGATATTATAAATCAGTTTGGGATGTTGCCTTTTTACGGTCATGCATGACATCGTCCATGTTGTCTGTAGCCCACTGAAGCAGGGAATCAAGAATTGGCTTTAGAGATTTTGCCCTTGCTGTAAGCGCATATTCTACTCTTGGCGGTATTTCTGTGAAAACGGTCCTTGTAACATATCCATCCTCTTCCAATGTGCGTAATGTCATGGTTAACATTCTCTGTGAGATATCCGGCATATGTTGTTTCAATTCCGTAAAACGCATACTGTCCTTTCCGGACTTATCCAGAATGTATATAACCAGTAACGCCCATTTGTCACATAATCTTGCCAATATGTTCCGGACAGGACAACCAGGAAACATGGTGTCTTGTATTGTCGATCTTTTCATAACTATTGGTTATGCATAGGACATTAATAGGATAATTGTTATTTATTGTTTACAAAAATAATTAATATTATTTTAATAACCAAGTATATTTTATATACTAATAGAAAATATGGTAAAAAATAATAGTGTAATGAATTTTGAAACAGATCAATGTGTTCGAAAAAGAAAATGGAATGGAAACTTGTTTTTATAACTGTTCAGAAACCGTTTTTTGTACGGACTGATAAAATCATAAATGAATCTATGTATCTCCTTGACATACCAATAGTTTACATAATTCTTTCTAAATCCATCCGTATTCGGGCGACTTTCATTATCTTTGTCAAATCTTTAACTCGGGTAAGAAATTTGATTAAATATGTTTTCTGTCCCGAGATTGAAGTTCGGCCATTGTGTGTTTTACATTCAGTTGATTATGAATTTTAAATTACAATCGGAATATACGCCTACAGGTGATCAGCCCGAGGCAATCCGTGAAATAACTGAAAGTTTTAAACGGGGAGATAATGCTGTTACTTTATGGGGAGTAACGGGATCTGGGAAGACTTTTACTATGGCCAACGTGATTGAACGTCTCAATCGCCCGACTTTGGTGCTTAGTCATAATAAAACATTGGCGGGACAATTGTTCTCTGAGTTCAAAGGATTTTTCCCTGAAAATGCGGTAGAATATTTTGTATCGTATTATGATTATTATCAACCTGAAGCGTATATCCCTCAGTCCGATACCTATATTGAAAAGGATCTCGCAATTAATGATGAAATAGAGAAATTGCGGTTAAGTACTGCCACTACCCTACTCTCCGGACGACGTGATGTAGTGGTCGTTTCTTCCGTTTCCTGTCTTTATGGAATAGGAAATCCTAACGATTTTCATGAAAATACCATTGAAATAGAGGTGGGAAAACGGTTGAACAGAATCCGTTTGTTTCATCAGCTGACGGACGCTTTGTATAGCCGGAGCGAGATAGAATTTAAACGGGGAACTTTTCGCGTAAAAGGGGATACGGTAGATATCTATGTGGCCTATGATGATAAGGCTTATCGAATACTGTTCTTTGATGATGAGGTAGAGGAAATTTTTTCCATCGACCCTATTAGTGGTAGTCGTATAGATCGATTAAATCGCATTAAGATATTTCCTGCCAATAACTTTGTTACTACTCGATCGAGGATAGACCGTGCAGTACGTGAGATACAGGACGATTTGACCATTCGTTTACAAGAGTTGGACGCGTTGGGAAAATCGGTTGAAAGCAAACGATTGAAAAGCCGGGTAGAATACGATATGGAAATGATTAAAGAGGTGGGATATTGTTCCGGAATCGAAAACTATTCCCGTTATTTTGATGGACGAAGCCCTGGAACCAGACCATTCTGTTTAATCGATTATTTCCCAAAGGATTATTTGATGATTATTGACGAAAGTCATGTTACTATTCCTCAAATCAGGGCCATGTATGGCGGTGATTTGTCTCGAAAAACCAATTTGGTGGATTACGGATTCCGATTGCCTGCTGCCCTCGATAATCGCCCTTTGAAATTTGATGAATTTGAACGGTTAACCGGGCAGGTCCTTTATGTGAGTGCTACTCCTGCGGATTATGAATTGTGCCGATGTGAAGGGGTGGTTGTTGAACAGTTTATTCGTCCTACCGGTTTGCTGGATCCGACCATTACCGTATTGCCTATTAATAATCAGATAGATCGCATCGTTGAAGAAATACATAAAGCTGTCAAGGAAGACGAGCGGGTGATGATTACTACTTTAACAAAAAGAATGGCCGAGGAGCTGACGAAATACCTTGAAAATATAGGTATTCGTTGTAGATATATTCATTCCGATATCGATACGCTTGAACGTATCGTAATTTTGGACGATTTTTGTAAAGGGTTGTATGATGTATTAATCGGGGTGAATTTGTTGCGTGAAGGATTGGATATGCCTGAAGTGGCTTTGGTGATTATTATGGATGCGGACAAGGAAGGATTCCTGCGTTCCAGCCGTTCTTTGACACAAACGGTAGGTCGTGCCGCTCGAAATGTGAATGGTCGTGTATTGATGTTTGCCGATAAAATTACGGATGCCATGCAGAAAACCATTCAGGAAACGGAAGCAAGGCGGAAAAAACAGCAGGAATATAATGAAAAACATGGTATCGTTCCTCAACAGATTGTAAAGGACCGTAATGATAATAACGTCTTGGCGAAAAAGGAAGAAGAAGTTGCCTACTACGATTCTGAAAACACTACCCGATTCCGACAGGTAGCTGATGGAGAAGAGGCGTCGTATGAAGCTTATGATCCTGAAAAATTAAAAGCTTTGATTGATTTAACCCGAGAAAAAATGGAAGAAGCGGCAAAAGAGCTCGATTTTGCCAAGGCAATGGAATATCGGGATAAAATGTATGCCTTGCAACGTACACTGGCTAAATTGCCCCAATAAGGCCGTTTGAACACTGCTCCTGAAACGGATGCTTCGTATTGTATCTGTGAAGAAATAAAAAATCAAAAAGCCCCTCCAAAAGTTAAAGGACTAAAGGAGGACTGTCTGTCTGTACTTTCGTTTATCAATAGTATTATAGTTCAAGATAGTAAAAAATAGGCCGACTCAAAATTTCTTTTGGAGTCAGCCTATTGTCCTGTTGAGATTATCAGTCTTAATTGAACAGGTCGTGAACAGCCGACCAATCTAAACTGATACTCACTTTTGCATAATCGTATCCGGTTGTTTCCTGAATATCGATAGGATTATCATTATCATCCTCTCCTTCCACGTCCGTTTTCTTACCAATCGAATAGAAGTTATTGCAAAGGATATTATACTGATATTCTTCACTACTATCTAAAGGCTTTTCATCTCCACCTTTTCTCAAAGGCACACTGAGGATAAGATTTCCGTCTGCATCCCAATAGCATATATTAAGTGTTGCGCATTTGGGGGCTCCCGTATTAAAATCAGCATGACTGGGATACGCCAGCATGAAACGGCTCCCGAACAGCGTGTTCTTGTCGCATTTCAAACCCGGTACTTCATCATTCTCTTCGGAGAGAAGATAATTATCGCCAAATTTATAGAGATCTCCTGAATCAAGGTGTTCATCATTGTAATTGGAAGCTTTCTTCATATCAAAGGTAAGATAGTTTACCCAGGTCGAACCATACCAACTATTGTCGGATGAATAACCATTGTGTGTCGGATCAGACACCAAAGAAGCAGGGAAAGAGAACCCTGTCACATTCGCTCTGGACGACACTGTAACTTTTGCCACTTTAGTATTGTTTACAAAAACCGGAGCATTCTTGAAATAAGCCATCAGACCGGCAACCTGACGTGTCAATACAATCTCAGGAACTGACTGAAATTTACCAAATTGATTTACACCTACAAATTCACCGTTATTACAACCGGCAAAAATCTCCTGAACCTTGGTTACACCAGAAACCTGATAATAATACTTATTGCTTTCTCCCGCAAGAGCCATGGTTTCATAAGGAAAAGCATCAGAAGCATCTGAACCACCCGTGTAATTGTAGCCATAAGCTATGATCCTGTAGGCTCCTTCAGTCATGCCACTGAACTTCACATTGATTTCCGTACCCTTGTAAGACGCGGGTAACTTTAAGATATTCCCTTCTACTACCTCATAGTCGGAGATTGTTACTCCTTCTCCATCGATAACAGCTTCAAGTTTTATATCTCCGTTTTCTGTTGTCCCATTTTTCAAGAACTTGAAGGCAATTCGGTTTATATTGTTCAGTGCCTCTGAAGATCCAATGGGACGAGCAGCACGGGTAGCTGTCGTATTCGACAGCGAAATTCGGATAACATCTTCTCCTTGCCCGAGATTCAGATCGTTGTTTCCCGGAGATTCAACAATCTCCTTTGTACACGCTGCTAGCAGGACCATTACCGCAAGGGCAGCAGGTTTTAAAATATTGACTTTCATACTAAAAAAATTATGTGAGACAATTTTTATCAAAATCATTGTTGTCAGTTTGTTCTTTAATTTTCAAGATTGATGATTTCGTTCCATCCATCATCCAACAGGATAAAAATGTCTGTTGTCCCCGTGTCCGGATCGTACACATAACGCAGGACGGTGATTTCATTCCGCTTGAAGGTTGCTGTTACAGGTTCCAAATCCATTACAGGTGCTGTCATATCAGGACTGTCATAGAGTTGCACCTTTATATCGCTTCCACTCTCTGATGCTGACGGGGCGATATAAGTGTTGCTTACATAATCCGATGTTCTACCCCAGCTCCTTTCCGTGACGACATTCTCTGATTCTGAATAGTGTAATTCATAATCAACCTTCCCCATAACATGGGTAACAACCTTTTGTGACCATCCGATTTCGTTGGGGAAACCTTCTGCCTGTATGATCAATTTCCCTTTCAGACGTTTCAACTTTACAACATACTCGTAGTGCCATTCGTCATAGAGCAGTTCATCGGCTGTCATGTAAACGTCATATCCTTCGACGCTTCCTGTATGCAGGTCGTAGGTGTCAAAACGACCGTCGCTCATAATTCCTTCTTCACTGTTGATATTTCCCCATATCATCAGTCCATAACGGCCGAAAGGAAGATCCTCTGGTAAATAGACAGTGGCCATTGCTGCATCGCCTGTTACATTATGCAGGTGGCGTACTGTGACAATTTCTCCTGTTTCAAGATTGTAAAGGACATAGAACAACTTTTGAATATAGTTTCGAAAACTTAGGTTTTCTTCGATGCGGTGTTCCAATCCCGTATGTTGTTCGACAAATTCTATATTGCTGTAATTCTTATCTTGTATATCAATCATCACTTGCAATGGAGGACAAGGATGAAGCTCATCACGAATGCAGGATGATAGCACAATGACCACCCATATAAGTGGAGTCAAGCAATAAGATGATGGTTTTATTTTCATACTTCTATCCCCTTTTATTTTATTCCATTCAGGATAGTCTGGAATTTCTTAAAATCGGTTTCTCGAGTAGCACGCTCACGAAGTTGTGCGTCCTGGCAGGCATTTTCAAGGTGTTTCCGGAAAGTCGCTTCGTCGTTCAAACGGGCTGCAATAAGTGCCCGGATGTATTCTGCTAATGGACTTTGATCTTGTATTTCATTCATAATATCCTGCGCTTCTTCATTACGGGATACACTCAAGGCAATAATGGCTGAATTCACATCACGATAATCCTTGAGCAGAGTATATGCTTCACCCAATTTACGTTGACGGGCCTTGAGCAATCCAAGATTATAGCGAGCCTCCGGTAAATCGACCTCTTGTAAAAGTTCGACGGCACGTTCAAAATCATTTTCATATATATAGCTCTGGCTGCTAACGTCGCAAGCATTTCCGGAGAGTATTCCTGTTGTGTCTCGAGTGTCTGTCGCGCCTTTTCGATATCCCCTTCACGCAAGTATAGGACTGCCAGATTATTTGCTGCCACCGTTGATTGAGGAAAATAGTGCATTAACGTTCTGTAGACTTCCTTTTGGGAAAAATCATTTGTTGACAATGTGGCAACACGCAGCAACTCATCCTCGTTGAAGGCATCCGGACGTGTCCGATACATGGCAAGCAACTCCTCGTCCGTTGTGAAATTACAAATGGTATAGCTATAAGTATATTCCACTTTTCGATCTTTGGGCAGATAATTGTTCCGGATATCAGGCCAACAGGAAAGACGTCTGATATAATACTCTTGCACATCATCATTATCTTGGGTATAGGTGGTCAGAATCTTTTTTACGCTCAACGAATCGGGATGCCCGTCGGCAACCATTGCATCATATACGGGCCACCATCCTTCGGGACGGGAGTCTGTTTGGATAAGCTGGCACACTTCCGGATTTATCTGCAATCTGTCAATCAACCATCGTTTAGCTGAGGAGGCCCGGTTACGGGCAAGTGTCGTATTGAATTCGTAAGGACCGTCAGCCGAGGCCATCCCATAGATATTTATGGTGCGTATGGTGGTCAGAGAGTCGGTCAATATGGGTTCAAGCGTGTTGGTCATATGCAACATCTCCTGACGGTTGTTTCCCAAAGAGAGATTGATGTCATACTTGTTGATAATGAATTGCAATAATGCCTCGCCTTTCCCTTCCCGGATTTTGGGCCGTATGACAAATTCCGGTTCAATCCAACTTAGATTCAATGCTTCCCGGGTGTTTATCAAACTCATGAGATTACTGATTCCTGCTATATACAGTGTATCCAAACCGAAGCATTTCCCGCAACCGTCTTTGCTGACAATGGCCCGAATAAATCCGGATTGAGTTTTTTCCGGAATATCGAATCGGGTGTGATATTCCAATTCAAACGATGAAAATGGATTACTCACCTCTTGCAGGTATTCGTTGTAAGGGTCCTGATATTTTTCAAGAATGATCCGACGTTTCAGCTTCTTCGTATAAATCGGAGCATCGACGACGAGTGGTGAAAATTCGGCACAAAGAGTATCATTGACAATCAGTTGCGGAGTAATGAAGAGTCGGCTCCGTGTTGAGACATATTTCTCTGGAATATGGAACGAGACATCCATTGTAACTGTTCCGCTGGTATCGGATGACAGGACCGGCTGTGCTGGCTTTACCGAAATAGACTTCGCTACCCTTTTGACTGGAGAGCAACCCGTAAAAAACAATACGTTCAACAAAGCGAACACTATGCAGATATGGAATTGATATTGTTTATTCATGCGTAGTCTTTTTTAATACTAGAAGAAATACACCAATGAAAGACCTATCTTGGTAGGGCCAAAGTAGTTCCGACGCTCAGGAATTCGACACTTTTCACAATAAATGCGCGGACTTTTATCGTACCAAAGATGAGCATAACCTATACCTATAACCGCTTCGAGATTCCAATGCGAAGAGAGAATCCAATCGTATCCATATGTGAAACCGCCGCCGGCCAGATATCCATCGTATCGTGTCTGGTTAAAGCCCCCGAAGTATTGCGCCCCATGCAGATGGAGACCAATGAAATGTCCCTCAAACCGCTCGCAGAACCAGTATCTCACTTCTGGTTGAACAAGCCAAAAACGCATCTTCTTATCGTCCGAAAATGTCCAAGGATTATAAGCCCCATTGAGTTCCAATGAGGTTTTGGTGCTCATGGCAATTGCCAGCCCGATATTGGGTGTAATCGCAGCCCAATAAAGCGCATTGGTTTTTAATCCAATTTTCTGCGCATGTGCTTGTGAGACAAAAAAAGACAATACACACAATATAGTTATCCGATAAAATAATCTTCTTCTTGATTTCATTGTCCCTTCATTTATCTTTAGTGATTTGAAAATCACCTGATTGTTTAAAGCCAAATAGAATGTGTTCAGTATTACAATAAAAAACGTTCATCTTATATTTTGACCGTCAATCAGCCCAATTGGATTGTAATAAATCCATATTTGATCTGAATAAATATCCTCATCCGGATACTTCTACCAACCAAATTCATTGGGTTAGCGGTTTTATCTCCTTATAAGAGATTTGCATAAATTAAGTGTGGGACAAAGTTGCCGGAAAATTCCGGAAGGGGCATTTGCTTTTTGTAAAATTAAATTGGCAAATAGTAAAAAGAGAGATGCGGATTGTAAAAATAAATTCGCAAATCGTAAAAAAAAAGAATGTAAAGAGATTGTGTGTCAGTAAGTTCGATAAGATTATTTCTCCCCTGTCTGTTTACGGTAACGATTCGGTGTAACTCCTCCGTGACTTTGTACGAAAGCGCGATGGAAAGTCGAAGGGGATGAAAAACCACAAAGTTCACCTACCTGCCCAACGGGGATATCCTTGCGGTTGACAAGCATCCATTCCGCCTCCCGTATGCGGTAATCGTGCACTACGTTGCTGAAACTATCTCCGAAGCCATCGTTGAATACTCGGGAAAGATAGGTCCGGTTTAATGGTAGGATATCCGATACATCCATGAGCTTGAAACTTGGATTCAGATAAGGCTTTTTCTTTATCATCCAGTTGGCTATCTCTTCGTGGTAGGCAGGTAATTTATTGAGGAATGCGCTTTCGCTTTCCGGAAAACAAATATTTCCGGAAGGTAATTGCTTTTCCCTGAGTTCTGCCTTCATGCATGCATCTGCTTCGTTTAGTGTATGACTGAAAAAATTTTCCGTATATGGGTTGTCGTGAAAAAGTCCTTTGTAAAGAGTATAACAGAAAAAACATTGTACCGTCAGGTTATGTACAATAAAACAGTAGGTATTTCCGTCGAAAAGCAACCAAAAATAAGCTATCCCAATCAGAACTACACCGATACCGTATTGACGTAGCCATGAAATGTCCATGTTCTTATCATCGGAATAATTGTTACGACACCATTGCTGGTAGAATTTTTTATAATGCCAGGTCAATCGGAACAGGAATATGAGATACGTAACAATGGAGAGTGTCATCAGAAGGCGATACCATACATTGAATTCTCCAATATGGTTTATGAATTGCTCCATATCGGGTAGTTCCAACGGTTCTTGACCAAGTAGGTATAAGACAATGTAATAAAGCAGGGTTATTGATATATAAGGGAGCAACAGTATGCCTATCCGTTTCAGGTTGAGCCAGCCTGGGCGTACAACTTCCATTGGATAAAGTAGCAGAATAATCAGGTATAGATTCCCGCATACCAATACAAGCGTATCCGCCACATCCGTTCTGGTGAAATTCAAAGCCTGATTTCCGAGAAGGATTCCCACGACACGCAACACATAAATAAACCCCCATGCAGACATGATACCCGCCAACAAACGTCGGGAACGGTTGTTTCGTCCGCGTAAAAAGAGAAGGGATGCACCACCCGTGCAGATGACGGCTGCCATCGTGATTAATAGCGGCAATATATTGGCATAATCGGACATAATCTCAATAGTGTATGCAAGCCTGAAAAGACTGTGCAAAATTAAAAAATATTGTAAAATAAACTTTTGTAATATATATATAGTCGCAGAAGTTGAAAAAAATATATTGCGTAGTCAAATATTTGAAAATTAATGAATTAATTTTCTTTTTTGATAAGGTTCAATGGCATGGTTCTTTTAACCGTCCAATCCAATGAAATGTACATTCATTGGATTGTGTGTATTTTATTTCGAAGGCAAGAGCGTCATTATTATCAAGGAATAGGTGAAAATGGTACAAAGAATAAAGAGGAGACACAAAAATTTATGTCTCCTCTTTAAAATGTATAAGAATCAGCAAAATGCAAGATATAGAAAAATATTCTCGGGTAAACGATTAAGGTATGATTTCTGAAAATAACACTTTAATTGGTGATTGCGGCCATGTCTATTGCTGTCTTATTTGAATATTTCTTTATAGAAAAGAATATTCTGAGGAATAATACAACATCTGTTCTGTATAATCTTCCGGATATTCAATAGCAATATCTACAATTTCTCCATCTTTTTCAATCGGTTTTAGAACGGGATTGATAAATCCGCTATAAGGAGCTAAATCCAACTGTGCGTAGCGTTCCAGAACCTCACGATGTAGGGTGGAATCAACTTTTACCCCATAATTTTCTACTAAGGCTTGTCCCGCGTTGAAATCTCCTTCTGATTTAATCCGTTGTATTTCGCGTAATAAATCTCCGAAAAGTGTGCGTAGCTTTTCATAATCGTTGACTACTACGTAACTTTTCCCTTCATGACGCACTATTTCTACAATATTATCTGCCTTCCCTTTTTCATAACACCACCGGGCTATCAACTGCCGGTTACGCATATGGGCTTCGATAATATCTTTCCCTAATTCAATCCGGGTGAGTTGCCCCATTAATCCATTGAACATATAGGTATTGTATTCTGTCTTCATCACATCCAAGGACGGCATAACTCCCAAGGTTACCAACTGTGGGTCACCTATGTAATAGAGAGAAAAAAGATCTGCACGTGCCTCTTCCAGCGTAGAACCGTAATTTTTTAATTCGTCTCCTTTAATTCCCGGAGCAAGTTGTCCTGAACCGTGTCCCAAACATTCGTGTAAGTCCACGCTTAAATCATTAGCTAAACTACCCCACTGTTTCGATAACTCCCGATCTTCTTCCCGGAGGATAAATTCTTCAGAAAAACCATCGCCTTGAGCAGCTTGAGCATATGCATAAGTAATGTTTTGTATGGTAACACTTTTCGAACCATGTTCTTTCCGAATCCAATCCGCATTCGGTAAATTAATGCCAATTGGTGTAGCTGGATAGCAGGCTCCTCCTAACTGGGCTACGGTAATGACTTTGGCCGATACTCCTTTTACCTCCTTTTTCTTGTATCGGTCGTCTATCGGAGAGTGATCTTCAAACCACTGGGCGTTCTTACTGAGTAATTCTGTCCGACGGGTAGCTTCGATATTTTTGAAATTTACCGTACTTTCCCAAGAGGCCTTGTAACCCAACGGATCTTCATAGGTTTCTATGAACCCATTGATGAAATCTACTTGGGAATCAATATCTTCAACCCATAAAATACTGTATTGGTCAAAAATCTTTAAATCTCCGGTTTCGTAATACTTGATCAAAGCTTCAATGGTAGCCTTCTGATGCGGATTTTCTGCACTACCTGCTGCTTTCTTTAACCAGTATACGATTTTTTCAATGGCGGGGGAATACATTCCTCCAATTTTCCAAACCTGTTCGGTCAGAATGCCGTTTTCTTTGGTTAGCTTGCTGTTTAATCCGTGGGAAACGGGATGTAGTTCTGTCGAATCAAATCGGGAGGCATAAAATTGTTCCGCTTCGGCTTGACTTACATTTTCGTAGAAGTTGTTGGCAGACGCCTTAATCATATCTACTGAACTGTCATGAGTAACACGTACTTTGTATAGTTCAGGATCGAATATAATCGGTAAAAGGGCGTTTATCCTTTCTTCGGAACCTTTTAATGAGGGAGTGCCTGATATTAATGTTTTGAAATAAGATTCAGAAAATTCCGGAATGAATTTGTCATTGGAATAATGGTGATGAATCCCGTTGGCAAACCATACTTTCTTCAGATATTTTTCGAAAGCTTTGAATTCTTTATTCTCCCGATTTCCGGAATAGCCTGTAAAGATAGCTTCCAAGGTACGCCGGATGGGTAAATTGTATTTACAGTTTTGGTCAAAGTAGATATCCCGACCACATAATGCTGCCTGTGAAAGGTAATAAATCAACTTCTTTTGTGAAAGGGATAGAGAATCGAAATCAGGAACCTGATAACGAAGGACTTTAATATCATCAAATCGATCTACTTGCCATTGGAAATCTTCTTGGTTCGTAACTTGTATTTCGGAAGAGGTACATCCGACAGCCAAAAAGGCTGACGCAGTGATAAGTGCTTTTTTCATTTTATTCTCAACAAAATCATTAACTTTGAAGACAAAAGTACGAAAAAATATGGCAAAATATTTCTTGGAAGAAGTGAAGGATAAAAAAGCGGAACGTAGATTCTTAGAGGTCCCTTTAAATATATATCAGGGAGATAAAAATTGGATACGTCCCCTGGATAATGATATAAAAGGGGTCTTTGATCCTCGAAAAAATGAACTCTTCGCAGAAGGTGAGGCAATTCGTTGGATCTTGAAAGATGAATCCGGAGCTTGCGTCGGACGGATTGCTGCTTTTTACAACAAAAGAATTGCTGCTGAAAATGAACAACCTACCGGAGGATGCGGGTTTTTTGAATGTATCAATGACTCTCAAGCTGCAAATATATTGTTCGATGCTGCTCGGGAATGGCTGATATCCAAGGGAATGGAGGCCATGGATGGCTCCATTAACTTTGGTGACAGAGATCAATGGTGGGGCGTGTTAACGGAAATGTTTGATGCTCCGCCTGTGTATGGTATGAACTATAATCCTCCTTATTATAAAGATTTGTTTGAAGCATACGGATTCCGGAACTATTTTAACCAACACTCTTTTTATCGTGATTTACGTGCTGAAACCATTAGTCCCGTATTGGTGGAAAAAGCCAAACGATTGAGAGAAAATCCCGATTATGAATTTCGGTATGTGCGAAAAAGCGAGTTGAAAAATATTGCGGAAGATTTCCGAACCATATACAATAAAGCATGGGCTAAATTTAATGGTGTGGCAGAAATGTCTTCAGAACAGGTGAAACATCTCCTGGCAAAATTGAAACCCATTATTGATGAACGATTAATCTATTTTGCCTACCATAAAGGAACTCCTATCGGATTTTTTATTATGGTCCCTGATTTGAACGGTGCGATTCGTCACTTGAACGGAAAGTTCGACTTTTGGGCTAAAATAAAATTCTTGTATCACCTTAAAATCCGGAAATCCTGTAATATTATTGAAGGGTTGATTTTTGCTGTAACTCCTGAATTTCAAGGGAAAGGGGTGGAATCCGGAATGATTGACTGTTTTAAACTGGAAATCAATTCCAAACCAACCCATTATAAACATTTGGAACTGGTTTGGATCGGTGATTTTAATCCTTTGATGATTCGAATGGTGGAGACTTATGTAGGAGCCCGAAAATATAAAATGCACACGACTTATCGGTATTTGTTCGACCGGGAAAAGGAATTCAAGCGTGCGCCTCGAGTGTCGTTTTCCCGTCATACAAGTTAATTCATTCTATTCCATAAAAGGTCCTGGTAAAACATGAATATTACGGATATTATATTGATTGTTATTCTGTTATATGCTGCTTATAAAGGGTTTTGCAATGGCCTTGTTATTGAGTTGTGCGGTATCCTTGGGGTGATTGTCGGGGCTTATTTAGCTTATAAATTTGCCTGGCAGTTGGCGGAATGGCTCTCATTGTCTGATACGGTAGGATATATTGTCTCTTTTGTATTATTGCTGTTGGTCTCTTTACTGGCTATTGGAATTGCTGCTCGAATTACCAGTCATATCCTCAGATTTACCGGATTTGGTACTCTTAACAGTTTGTTAGGTGCTGCTGCTTCGGTATTGAAAGTGGCATTGATTGTAGGAATTGTCCTCTCTTATTTGGATAAATTTAGTACGGAAGAGGGACCTATTGATAGAAAATATATTGCCGAATCGAAATTATACGGCTATTTCGAAAATCTTTCCGATGTTGTGTTCCCTTATTTGGGAACGGTACAGCACTATTATCGTGAGGTAAAGCGTGATTGGGACCGTGATAAGGAGAATCCTCAGGAAAATTCCGTGAAGATGCAGGTAGAGTCCAAGGTAAAAAAGGAAGGAGGAAGTGATGCGTAAAGGACGTGTCATGAAAAGCACCGGGAGTTGGTATATGGTGGAGGAGGCAGATGGGAAACATGAAATATTTCGCTGTCGCATCCGGGGAAGATTACGGTTAAAAGGGGTGAGAACCACCAATCCCATTGCTGTAGGAGACTGGGTGGATTTTGATATGGAAGAAACAGCCGAGGAGGGATGTACAGGGGTAATTACAGCGGTGGACCCGCGGAAAAATTATGTAATTCGGAGAGCTACCAATCTGTCGAGGGAAGCACATATTATTGCTGCGAATTTGGATCAGGCTTTTTTAGTGGTTACTCTGGATTTCCCTACTACAAACCCTGAATTTATCGATCGATTTCTTGTAACCTGTGAGTTGTATAAGGTCCCTGTAACCATTCTTTTGAATAAAATCGATTTGTTTAATCGTGCCGATTTTGCCGAGAGATTGGCAAATTTTCATGCAATTTATGAAGGTGCCGGATATCGCGTATTGGAAGTGTCGGCTTTGTATGGACAAGGGATGGAGGAGTTAAGGACCATGTTAAGCAATAAAATCTCGCTTTTTTCCGGAAATTCGGGAGTGGGAAAATCAACTTTGATCGCTGCTTTAATTCCTGATTCCGATATCCGTACGGGGGATATTTCTGATTATCACCATAAAGGAAAACATACTACTACCTTTTCCGAGATGTTTCCATTGCCGGGAGGTGGTTATCTGATTGATACTCCAGGAATCAAGGGATTTGGTATTTTGGATGTTGAAACCAAGGAATTGGCCCGTTATTTCCCTGATTTGTTTCGGGAAGTACCCGGTTGCCGTTTCTATAACTGTACCCATACACATGAACCTTATTGTGCCGTTAAGGAAGCTGTTGAGGAGGGACGTATTGCCCCCGAGAGGTATTTCAGTTATTTGAAAATGATGGAAGAGGATGAAAAATACAGAAAATAACGAAATGACACGTGAAGAATTGTTAAATCGTACCGATTTCCTGGCTCATTTCATGAACGACAATCGTCTGGAGACTTTGCGTCGGGTGTTGGGGAATCGAACTCGTTATTTGACGGTTTGTTTGGAAAATGTTTTTTATTCCCAGAATGCCAGCGCAGTGGTCCGAAGTTGCGATGCTTTCGGCATACAGGAGATTCGTGTGGTAGAAAATAAGACTTATTTTCGTCCCAATAGGGATATTGTTCGGGGGTCTGACAAGTGGGTAGATATCCATAGATACCGCGATACCTCTTCCGTTATTGCCGACTTACGAAAAGAGGGGTATCGTATTGTGGCTACTTCGCCTCACTGGGGAGGATTTACTCCTCAGAATTTTGATGTTTCCCGGGGAAAATTTGCCCTGTTTTTCGGTACTGAACGACAGGGAATCAGTGAGGAGGTGCGTCATGCTGCCGATGCCTTTATCTGTATCCCTATGTATGGGTTTGTTGAGAGTTTGAACTTATCGGTATGTGCCGCTACCCTACTTCATACCTTGACTGAACGGATACGAACGGAGGTGGAGGAATGGCATTTGACGGAAGAGGAACAGGAACCTATTTTTTATCGGTGGATTTGTCGAAGTTTGCGCAATCACCGGTCAATTTTGGCCCGTTATATTCCGGATTGGAAAGCTCGTGAAGCTGAAATATCATTGTCGAACCATTTGTAGTTTATCGAGTAT